>NZ_JACEGK010000251.1:0-10954 GCF_056859195.1 Streptomyces sp. NH27 | reverse complement strand
GTGGTGGGGCGGGACGGGAAGTTGACCGAGCGGCTGGAGACGGGTCCGTCGGAAGGCGCCTGGGCGGCCGCGATCGAGGCGTCGAACGCGCTGGTGGACGACCTGGTGCGGCCGGTGTCCGAGGTCGGCAGGGTGCTGTCGGCGGTTGCCGAGGGCGATCTCGAGCAGCGGATGGACCTGCGGGCGCAGAACGCGGACGGGTCGGCGCATCCGCTGCGCGGCGAGTTCCTGAAGGTGGGCCGCACGGTCAACGGCCTGGTGGACCAGCTGTCGGCGTTCACCGACGAGGTGACGCGGGTCGCGAGCGAGGTCGGCACCGAGGGCAAGCTCGGTGGGCAGGCGAAGGTGCGGGGAGTTTCCGGGTCCTGGAAGGACCTGACGGACTCGGTCAACACCATGGCGTACCGGCTGACGGCTCAGGTGCGCGACATCGCGCTGGTGACGACGGCGGTGGCCAAGGGGGACCTGTCCCGCAAGGTCACGGTGCACGTCGCCGGGGAGATGCTGGAGCTGAAGAACACCGTCAACACGATGGTGGACCAGCTCTCGTCGTTCTCGTCCGAGGTGACCCGGGTCGCCCGGGAGGTCGGCACCGAGGGTGAGTTGGGCGGTCAGGCGCAGGTGCCGGGCGTGGCCGGGGTGTGGAAGGACCTGACGGACTCCGTCAACCTCATGGCGGGGAACCTGACCGCTCAGGTGCGGGACATCGCGCAGGTGACGATGGCGGTCGCCAACGGCGACCTGACGCAGAAGATCACCATCGGCGCGCGCGGCGAGGTCGCGCAGCTCGCCGAGACGATCAACGCGATGACGGAGACGCTGCGGACGTTCGCCGACGAGGTGACGCGGGTCGCGGGGGAGATCGGCGCGGAGGGCCAGCTCGGCGGGCAGGCGCAGGTGCCGGGTGTGGCGGGCACGTGGAAGGACCTGACGGACTCGGTCAACACCGCGTTCCGGAACCTGACGGCACAGGTGCGGGACATCGCGCAGGTGACGACGGCGGTGGCGGGTGGTGACCTGTCGCAGAAGGTGACCGTGGATGTCTCCGGCGAGATGCTGGAGCTCAAGAACACCGTGAACACCATGGTGGACCAGCTCTCCGCGTTCGCCGACGAGGTGACGCGGGTCGCCCGCGAGGTCGGCGTCGAGGGCCAACTCGGCGGGCAGGCAGAGGTGTCCGGCGCGGCGGGCACGTGGAAGGACCTGACGGACTCGGTCAACACCGCGTTCCGGAACCTGACCGCTCAGGTGCGCAACATCGCGCAGGTGACCACGGCCGTCGCCAACGGCGACCTGTCGCAGAAGGTCACGGTGGATGTCTCCGGCGAGATGCTGGAACTGAAGAACACCGTGAACCGCATGGTCGACCAGCTCAGTTCGTTCTCGCAGCAGGTCACGCGGATGGCGCGGGACGTGGGCACCGAGGGGCGGCTGGGTGGTCAGGCCCGGGTGGACGGGGTGTCGGGCACCTGGAAGGACCTCACGGACTCCGTCAACTTCATGGCTGGCAACCTCACTTCCCAGGTGCGGCAGATCGCGCAGGTGACGACCGCCGTGGCTCGCGGCGACCTGTCGCAGAAGATCGACGTGGACGCGCGCGGCGAGATCCTGGAGTTGAAGAACACCATCAACACGATGGTGGACCAGTTGTCGTCGTTCGCCGAGCAGGTGACGCGGGTCGCGCGCGAGGTGGGCACGGACGGGCGGCTGGGCGGTCAGGCGCAGGTGCCGGGCGTGGCCGGCGTGTGGCGCGACCTGACGGACTCGGTGAACTTCATGGCCGGCAACCTGACCGGTCAGGTCCGCAACATCGCCCAGGTCGCGACGGCGGTCGCCCGTGGTGACCTGTCGCAGAAGATCGACGTGGACGCCAAGGGCGAGATCCTCGAGTTGAAGAGCACGTTGAACACGATGGTGGACCAGCTGTCGTCGTTCGCGGAGCAGGTGACCCGGGTGGCCCGCGAGGTGGGCACGGAGGGAATCCTGGGCGGCCAGGCGGAGGTCAAGGGCGTCAGCGGTACGTGGAAGGACCTCACGCAGTCCGTCAACTTCATGGCGAACAACCTGACGTCCCAGGTGCGCAACATCGCCGACGTGACGTCGGCGGTGGCGGCGGGCGACCTGTCGCGGAAGATCACCGTCGACGCGAAGGGCGAGATCCTCGCGCTGGTGACGACCGTGAACACGATGGTGGACACGCTGTCGGCGTTCGGTGACGAGGTCACCCGCGTGGCCCGTGAGGTGGGCACCGAGGGGCAGTTGGGCGGTCAGGCGCGGGTGCGTGACGCGTCGGGCATCTGGAAGGATCTCACCGACTCGGTGAACGGCATGGCCTCGAACCTCACCTCGCAGGTGCGGTCGATCTCCTCGGTGGCCACCGCCGTCGCCAACGGCGACCTGACGAAGAAGATCGACGTGGACGCCCGGGGCGAGATCCTGGAGCTGAAGAACACCATCAACACGATGGTGGACACGCTGTCGGCCTTCGGTGACGAGGTCACCCGCGTGGCCCGTGAGGTGGGCACCGAGGGCATCCTCGGCGGCCAGGCGCGCGTGCCTGGGGTGGCGGGCACCTGGAAGGACCTGACCGAGTCCGTCAACGGGATGGCGTCCAACCTGACCGGTCAGGTGCGGCAGATCGCGCAGGTGACGACCGCGGTCGCGCGCGGCGACCTGTCCAAGAAGATCGACGTGGACGCGCGCGGCGAGATCCTGGAGCTCAAGACCACCATCAACACCATGGTCGGGCAGCTGTCGGCGTTCGGTGACGAGGTGACGCGGGTCGCGCGCGAGGTGGGCACCGAGGGGCGGCTGGGCGGCCAGGCGCGGGTGCCGGGCGTCTCGGGGATCTGGAAGGACCTCACCGAGTCCGTGAACCTGATGGCCAACAACCTGACCAGCCAGGTGCGCAACATCGCGCAGGTCGCCACCGCGGTGACCCGCGGCGACCTGAACCTGCGGATCGACGTGGACGCGGCCGGGGAGATCCTGGAACTCCAGGACTACATCAACACGATGATCGTCCGGCTGCGCGAGACCACGCTCGCCAACAAGGAGCAGGACTGGCTCAAGGGCAACCTGGCCCGGATCTCCGGCCTGATGCAGGGCCGCCGCGACCTGCGGGACGTGGCCGCGCTGATCATGAGCGAGCTGACCCCGGTGGTGTCCGCCCAGCACGGCGCGTTCTTCCTCGCCCAGGACACCACGGAGGCCGGCTCGGAGTACGAACTCGCGCTGATCGGCAGCTACGGCTTCTCCCGGCGCACGATGTCCTCGGTGTTCCTGCCCGGGGAGGGCCTGATCGGGCAGTCGGCGATGGAGAAGCGCTCGATCCTGATCGAGCAGGCGCCGCCGGGCTATCTGAAGATCGTGTCGGGGCTCGGCGAGGCACCGCCGGCGCATGTGATCGTGCTGCCGGTGCTCTTCGAGGGGCGGGTGCTCGGCGTGATCGAACTGGCCGCGTTCCAGCCGTTCACGCAGATCCAGAAGGACTTCCTCGACCAGATCACCGACATCATCGCGATCAGCGTCAACACCATCTCGGTCAACACCAAGACCGAGGGGCTGCTCAAGCAGTCCCAGGAGCTGACCGAGCAACTCCAGGACCGCTCGGACGAGTTGGAGAACCGGCAGCGCGCCCTGCAGATGTCCAACGCTGAACTGGAGGAGAAGGCCGAGCTGCTGGCGCGGCAGAACCGCGACATCGAGGTGAAGAACACCGAGATCGAGGATGCCCGGCAGGTCCTGGAGGAGCGCGCCGAGCAACTCGCGGTCTCGATGCGCTACAAGTCGGAGTTCCTGGCGAACATGTCGCACGAGCTGCGCACGCCGCTGAACTCGCTGCTGATCCTCGCCAAACTCCTCGCCGACAACGCCGACTCCAACCTGTCGCCCAAGCAGGTCGAGTTCGCCGAGACCATCCACGGCGCCGGCTCCGACCTGCTCGAGCTGATCAACGACATCCTGGACCTGTCGAAGGTCGAGGCCGGCAAGATGGACGTCTCGCCGACCCGTATCGCCCTGGTGCAGCTCGTGGACTACGTGGAGGCCACGTTCCGGCCGCTGACCGCGGAGAAGGGCCTGGACTTCTCGGTGCGGGTCTCGCCGGAGCTGCCGGTGACCTTGCACACCGACGAGCAGCGGCTGTTGCAGGTACTGCGCAACCTGCTGTCGAACGCGGTGAAGTTCACCGACTCCGGGTCGGTGGAGCTGGTGATCCGCCCGGCCGGCCCCGAAGTGCCGCAGTCGATCCGCGAGCAGTTGCTGGAGGCGGGGACACTGCGCGACCCCGATCAGCCGCTGATCGCGTTCTCGGTGTCCGACACCGGCATCGGGATCGCGGCGAGCAAGATGCTGGTGATCTTCGAGGCGTTCAAGCAGGCCGACGGCACCACCAGCCGCAAGTACGGCGGCACCGGTCTGGGGCTGTCGATCAGCCGGGAGATCGCCCGGCTGCTGGGCGGCGAGATCCACGCCGACAGCCAGCCCGGCCGCGGCTCCACCTTCACGCTGTACCTGCCGCTCAGCCTCGGTGACACAATGCCCGTGCAGCCGCAGTTGCCGGCCGGCGGCGGCCGGGGCACGGACTCCGACCAGCAGGCGCAGAGCCGCAACCGCGGTCCGGGCAGCAGCCTGGCCCGGCTGCGCCGCCGCTCCGCCCAGCCCACGCCGACGCCGGGTCACACCCAGCCGGAGGGCGGCGACGCCGGTTCCGGGCACGGCGGTTCGGCGAACGGGACCGGGTCGGCACACGGCGCCGGTTCCCTCAACGGCCGGCGTGGCCCCGTGAACGGCCCCGAAGGCCCCGAGGCGGGCTCGGACGCGGCAGCGCGCGGAACGGCGCACGAGGACGCGTACCCGGCCTTCGTCGGCCGGTTCAGCGGCGAGAAGGTCCTCATCGTGGACGACGACATCCGCAACGTCTTCGCCCTCACCAGCGTCCTGGAGCAGTACGGCCTGACCGTGCTGTATGCGGAGAACGGGCGCGAGGGTATCGACGTCCTGGAGCAGTACGACGACATCGCCGTGGTGCTGATGGACATCATGATGCCGGAGATGGACGGGTACGCGACGACCACGGCGATCCGGAAGATGCCGCAGTTCGCCGGGTTGCCGATCATCGCACTCACCGCGAAGGCGATGAAGGGCGACCGGGAGAAGGCGATCGACTCCGGAGCATCGGACTACGTGACCAAGCCGGTGGACACCGACCACCTGTTGACGCTCATGGAGAACTGGATGCATGCCCGATGAGGGGTTCGATGCGGGACCCGGCGTTCGGTCCGGCGACCGGTCCTGCCCGAAGGTGGCCGAATATTTTGCCGACTTGAGTGCCGGGTGATGTGTGAGCCACCCGGAATCTGGGAACCTTACGATCTCCGCCTGCGTTTTCGGTACGTGGTGAGTGACGTAGCGGTAACAGGGTGTGGCGAGCGGCGGGGTGCGGCTACGATGACCGGCACAAGGACGGGCGGCGGGACATTGCTGCCCCCGGGGGCGGCGATCGGCGCTTCCGTCGGCATTGCGAGTCGGGGAGGCCCCAAGCCGGGGCGAGGAGGGCGTGGCGTGGTGCAAAAGGCCAAGATCCTCCTGGTCGATGACCGGCCGGAGAATCTGCTGGCGCTGGAGGCGATCCTCTCGGCGCTGGACCAGACCCTGGTCCGTGCATCGTCAGGGGAGGAAGCGCTCAAGGCGCTGCTGACCGACGACTTCGCGGTGATCCTGCTCGATGTCCAGATGCCGGGCATGGACGGGTTCGAGACCGCGGCACACATCAAGCGGCGGGAGCGGACCCGGGACATCCCGATCATCTTCCTCACCGCGATCAACCACGGCCCGCACCACACCTTCCGGGGGTACGCGGCGGGCGCGGTCGACTACATCTCGAAGCCGTTCGACCCGTGGGTGCTGCGCGCCAAGGTCTCGGTGTTCGTGGATCTGTACATGAAGAACTGCCAGCTGCGCGAGCAAGCGGCGCTGCTGCGGCTCCAGTTGGAGCAGGGTGCGCCGTCCGGTGCGTCGGCCAACGGGGCGGGTGTCGCCGGCGCGAGGGAGTCCGTCGGCCTGCTCGCCGAACTGTCCGCGCGCCTGGCCGCGGTGGAGGAGCAGGCCGAAGCGCTCGGCAAGCAGCTCGACGGCAGCGCCGACGCCGCCGCGGTGGCCACGGCCGCGCACCTGGAGCGCAAACTCACCGGGCTGCGGCGGGCATTGGACGCGCTGGAGCCCGGCGACACCGGCGGCGGCAACGGGTTCGGCAAGCAGCAGGGCGGCTCGGACTGAACGCGGACGGCGCGCCTGGATTCCACGGCGCGCCGTGCGCGAGCCGAGCGGCACGCCCCCACCGGACGTTCCCTCGGCGCATGACGCGGCGTCAACCCGGCGCCCAGCGCGGTCCGACACTAACGGGCGTATCCCCGAGCAGGCGTGTCCCCCGATCACAAGGGCGGTAACCTCGGCCCATGGCCCCCCGTACGTCCGGCACCGCCAAGAAAGCCCCGGCGCGGCCTCCGGCCAAGAAGACCGCGGCGAAGAAGCCCGCGGCCAAGAGCGCTGCCGCCCGACCGCCGGCCAAGAAGGCGGCGGCGGCCAAACCCGCGCCCGCGGCCGCGCCGTCCCCGACCGGCGGCCTCTACCGGCTGGTGCGCGCGGTGTGGCTCGGCCTCGCCCACGGCGTCGGCGCGATCTTCCGCGGGATAGGGCGTGGCGCACGCGGCCTCGACCCAGCCCACCGCAAGGACGGCGTGGCGCTGCTGCTGCTCGGCGTGACCCTGGTGGTCGCCGCCGGCACCTGGTCCAACCTGAACGGGCCGGTCGGCAACCTGGTCGCACTCCTGGTCACCGGCGCCTTCGGCCGGCTCGACCTGCTGGTGCCGTTCCTGGTCGGCGCGGTCGCCGTCCGGCTGATGCGCCACCCCGAGCAGCCCGAGGCCAACGGCCGGATCGTGATCGGACTGTCCGCGCTCGTGCTCGGCGTGCTCGGCCTGATCGACATCAGCTGCGGAGCCCCGAGCCGCGCCGACGGCGCGCAGGCGCTGCGCGACGCGGGCGGCCTGATCGGCTGGGCCGCCGCCGCGCCCCTGCACTACACCGTCGGCTCCGCGCTCGCCGCGGCGCTGCTCCTGCTGATCACGGTCTTCGGGCTGCTCGTGGTCACCGCCACCCCGGTCAACGCCATCCCGCAGCGGCTGCGGGCGGCCGGCGTCCGGGTCGGCCTGTACGAACCTCCGCCGGACCCCGAGGCCGTCCCGCTGGAGGACTTCTTCGACGACGACGCGGACGCGATGTCCGGGTCGCGTTCCGGAGCGGCCGAGGACGACTCGCCGGTTCGCCGGGTGCCCGCCCGCTTCACCAAGTCCCGTAGCGGCCAGGGCGCGGACCCCTACGACATAGAGCGTGACGGTGACAGCGCCGGCTCGGGCATGGGCGGGCTCGATCCGGAGCAGCAGGACAAGCCGCGCCGCAAGTCCCGGCGCCGCCCGGAGCCGGCGAGCGCCGGCAAGGGCGCCGACGACCTCGACCTCGACCCGGTGGACGTCGCGGCCGCGGCCGCCGCCGCCCTCGACGGCGCGGTGCTGCACGGCGTGCAGCCGTCCCCGCTCGTCGCCGACCTCACCAGCCGGCTCAAGAAGCCGGTGCCCGCGGCCCGCGCCGACGACACCGGGGCCCAGGGCGCGGCCGGCGCCGTACCCGACCTGACCAAGCCCGCCGCCGGCTCCGACGCCGAGCCGCCGCTGCCGCCGCGGGCCGAGCAACTCCAGCTCGCCGGCGACATCACCTACGCCCTGCCCTCGCTCGACCTGCTGGAGCGCGGCGGCCCCGGCCGTACCAGGAGCGCCGCCAACGACGCGGTCGTCGCCTCGCTGAGCCAGGTGTTCAAGGAGTTCAAGGTCGACGCCGTCGTCACCGGCTTCACCCGCGGCCCGACGGTCACCCGGTACGAAGTGGAACTGGGCGCCGCGGTGAAGGTGGAGCGGATCACCGCGCTCGCCAAGAACATCGCGTACTCCGTGGCCAGCCCCGACGTGCGGATCATCAGCCCGATCCCCGGCAAGTCCGCGGTCGGCATCGAAATCCCCAACAGCGACCGCGAGATGGTCAACGTCGGCGACCTGCTGCGCTCGGCCGAGGCCGCGGGCGAGGACCACCCGATGACCGTCGCGCTCGGCAAGGACGTCGAGGGCGGCTACGTGGTGGCCAACCTGACCAAGATGCCGCACGTCCTGGTGGCCGGCGCCACCGGCTCCGGCAAGTCCTCCTGCATCAACTGCCTCATCACCTCGGTGATGTGCCGCGCCACCCCGGACGAGGTCCGGATGGTGCTGGTCGACCCCAAGCGCGTCGAGCTGACCGCCTACGAGGGCATCCCGCACCTGATCACGCCGATCATCACCAACCCGAAGCGGGCCGCCGAGGCGCTCCAGTGGGTGGTCCGCGAGATGGACCTGCGCTACGACGACCTCGCCGCGTACGGCTACCGGCACATCGACGACTTCAACGCGGCGGTGCGCTCGGGCAAGGCGAAGACACCCGAGGGCAGCGAGCGGGAGCTCACCGCGTACCCGTATCTGCTGGTCATCGTGGACGAGCTGGCCGACCTGATGATGGTCGCGCCGCGCGACGTGGAGGACTCCATCGTCCGCATCACCCAGCTGGCCCGCGCCGCCGGCATCCACCTGGTGCTGGCCACCCAGCGGCCGAGCGTGGACGTCGTCACCGGTCTGATCAAGGCCAACGTGCCGTCCCGGCTCGCCTTCGCCACCTCCTCCCTCGCCGACAGCCGGGTCATCCTCGACCAGCCGGGCGCCGAGAAGCTGATCGGCAAGGGCGACGGGCTGTTCCTGCCGATGGGCGCGAACAAGCCGACCCGGATACAGGGCGCGTACGTCACCGAGGACGAGATCGCCAAGGTGGTGGAGCACTGCAAGGCGCAGCTGACACCGACCTACCGGTCCGACGTCACCGTCGGCAGCGGCCCGAAGAAGGAGATCGACGAGGAGATCGGCGACGACCTGGACCTGCTGTGCCAGGCGGCCGAGCTGGTGGTCTCCACCCAGTTCGGCTCCACCTCGATGCTCCAGCGCAAGCTGCGGGTGGGCTTCGCGAAGGCCGGACGGCTGATGGACCTGATGGAGTCCCGCGGGATCGTCGGCCCGAGCGAGGGCTCCAAGGCGCGCGACGTGCTGGTCCAAGCGGACGAGCTGGACGGGGTGCTGGCGGTGATCCGCGGTGGTGACGGCCCCGGGTGAGGCGCCCGGGCCCGTCACCCAGGCCCGGTTGACGGGCCGGGGCCACGGGCCGGGCGATCGAGCGGCGGTACCGACGGGTACACCCGGACGTACGTACCATTCGTCACACAAGTGGAGTCGTGCCACGTGTGACCCCGGCCAACTCGGGGCACGTTGAAGGGCAACCGTTTCTACGGTCCAAGCGTCAAGTTGTACAGGCAGGACGACTGTCACCCCGTTGTCACCACCGCGTGCCCGTGGGGCCGACGAAAACCTGTAGTCCGCCTGCCCCGGTGTTTCATACCGCCCCTAGACTGAACTTCCAGCAGGTGGCTGCACGCTCGAAAGGCGCCCTCGTGTCCATCGGCAACTCGCCCTCCGCCGACCTTCCTTCGGTCGGCCGCGCCCTCGCTCAGGCCCGTACCGAGGCGGGGCTGACCGTTGACGAGGTCAGCACCACCACCCGGGTGCGCGTCCCGATCCTCCAGTCGATCGAGCAGGACGACTTCTCCCGCTGCGGCGGCGACGTCTACGCCCGCGGCCACATCCGCGCCATCGCCCGCGCCGTCGGGGTCGACCCCGATCCGCTGGTCGAGCAGTACGCCGCCGACCACGACACCGGCTCCGCGCCCCCGCCGGTCGCGCCGCTGTACGAAGCCGAGCGGATCAAGTCCGAGCCGCGCCGGCCGAACTGGACCGCGGCCATGGTCGCCGCGATCGTGGCCGTCATCGGCTTCGTCGGCTACACCGCGTTCAGCGGGACCGGTGCCGACAGCGGCAAGCCGAGCGCCCAGTCCAGCCCGAGCTCCTCCGCGTCGGCCGGCACCTCCCCGACCCCGTCGTCGCCCCAGGGCAACGGCGCACCCACCCCGCCGCAGTCGACCGACACCGGCAGCGCCATCGCCGCCGCCCCGCCCGGGAAGGTCACGGTCAAGGTCAGCGCCGAGGGCGGCGCGAGCTGGGTCCAGGCCACCGACGGCAACGGCAAGCAGCTCTTCCAGGCGTCCCTCAAGGAGGGCCAGTCCAAGACCTGGACCGACGACAAGAAGATCAAGCTGATCGTCGGCAACGCGGGCGCGGTCCAGCTCTTCGTCAACGGCAAGGACCTCGGACCGGCCGGCGGAAAGGGCCAGGTCGTCCGCCTGACGTACACGCCGGGCGACCCGACGCAGGGCTAGCCACGGGCCGCCGGACCGGCGGGGGCGGACGGGCGTTCGGCGAACCGCACGGCGAAGGCGCCGACAGGTCACCGGGTAGGCTGGTGCCTATGCCCGAACCCCGTACCGTCGCCCTTGTCACGCTCGGATGCGCCCGCAATGAGGTGGACTCGGAGGAGCTCGCCGGCCGGCTGGCGGCGGACGGCTGGCAGCTTGTCGACGACGCCTCCGACGCCGATGTCGCGGTGGTGAACACCTGCGGCTTCGTCGACGCCGCCAAGAAGGACTCGGTGGACGCCCTGCTGGAGGCGAACGACCTCAAGACGCAGGGCCGCACCCAAGCGGTCGTCGCGGTGGGCTGCATGGCCGAGCGGTACGGCAAGGACCTGGCCGAGGCTCTTCCGGAGGCCGACGGTGTCCTCGGCTTCGACGACTACGCGGACATTTCCGACCGGCTGCGCACCATCCTGGCCGGCGGTGTCCACGCCTCCCACACCCCCCGTGACCGGCGCAAGCTGCTGCCGGTCAGCCCGGTGGAGCGGCAGGGCGCGGTGTCCGGGACCGGTAGGGGCG
>NZ_JACEGK010000250.1:0-10974 GCF_056859195.1 Streptomyces sp. NH27 | reverse complement strand
CTCCCCGACTTGTCCACCCGCCCCCGCCGCGTCCCCTCGCGGGTAATGATTTGCAGCGGTCCCGGTCGTGCCTCTCGTCTCGTGCGCCCGGTCCGCGTCAGCCGGAGTCCGGTGAGCAGGCGCCGGCCAGCCTGACGGCGCCGGCCAACGGCCCTGCGGCCAGGCCGATTCCGCTGAGCCCGGCCCGCAGCCTGATCCGCCCTGACCCGTTCGCGTGGCACCGGATATGCGGCGGCGAGCAGCACCAACGACCCGATCCTGCGCCACGCCGCACGTTGAACACCCCATGGTGGAACGGCCGGCGGGCGGTGGCCCCGGGTTCGGCGGGGCCACCGCTCTGTTGTCCGGTCGGCCACCGCCCTGTCGTAAGGCCGGCGCGGCCGTTCAGCCGCAGAGGGTCAGGTCGACCTTCTCGCCGCCGTAGAGGATCGTCGGGCTGAGCGGGGAGACCGCGATGACCGAGCCCGGCTTGCAGTTGTCGACCACCCCGTGGGTGACCTTGCCGACCTTGAGGTTGCCCTGCGCCAGCGCCTCCTTGGCCAGGTCCAGGTTCATGCCCTTCAGGGAGAACGGCTTGACGTACGGCACCGTGGTGAAGTCGCCCTTGACCGCGGTCCTGGTGGGGGCGGCGGCGGGCCGTGTGGCGTGCGAACCGGTGCCGACGGTGGCCAGGGCGGTGCCGCCGCCGGCCACGATGACCGCTGCGGAGACGGCGGCTATGAAGCCGGCGCGCCTGCGGCGGGTGCGGCTCTTGATGCCGGTGGCGTCGAAGTGCGGCGCGGGGGAGGTATTGGCGAAGTCGTTCAAGGCGGTTACCAGTTCCTGTTCGAAGAGTTCGAGGTAGGCGTCACCGTCCCGGCCGTCCGAGGGTGGCGATGCGTAGCCGGTCATCGGATGTGGGTTCCTTCCCGGGACCGCGGTGACGAAGGTTCGGAGAGCGCGGGTATCTGGGCCCGGAGTTTTTCGAGGCCGCGGGTGAGCTGGGACCGTACGGCGCTCGGTGAGATCCGCAGGTCCTCGGCGATTTCGGCATCCGAAAGGTCGTGGAAGTAGCGCAACACCACGACGGTGCGCATGCCTATCGGCAGACGTTGCAACGCGCGGAACAGTTGGTCCCTGCTGTCGATACGACCGTATTCGTCGCCAGGCGCGGGCCGGTCGTCACCGGTGTCCTGCTGGGGTACGACACGGCGGAATCGCCGCCACCGGTCGTTGGCCAAATTCACCATGATGCGCCGCACATAGGCGTCCGGCGCGTCCTTGGCGGCGATGGTGCGCCAACGGCGGCAGGCGCGCTCCAGGGTTTCCTGGACCAGATCCTCGGCGGCCTCGCGGCTTCCGGTCAGGACCAGGGCCCCTCGGAACAACGCCCCCGAGCGGGCCGCGACGAAGGAGTGGAAATCATCCCCCGGGTCCATGCCGGCCGACGCCGGATCGGACCGGACGCGCCGACCGGACCGACCGGACCGACCGGTTCGGCTCGCCTCGGAAAGCAGGGAATTCCATTTGACTGCCAGAGCCACACCGCCCCTCCCTTCGTGTCCCCCCTTTGACGGCGGAGCGGCCCCTTCTGCTGCACCGCTTCTTTGAGACCTGCGTCACACAAGGGGAGAGCCGGTGGGCCAGTTGGAGGCGTGGGTGAGGTGTAGGTGAGGCGCGAGCGGCGGCGAGGTGGGCGGCGCCGAGCCCCCCGGCCGCCGCCGCACCTTCGTCCGCCGCACCTTCGTCCGCCGCGCCTTCGTCCGCGGCCCCGCGCTACCGCGGGGTCAGCTTGATCAGGGCGAACGGGGCGCCCTGGGGGTCGGTGACGACCGACATGCGGCCGGCCACCATGTCGAACGGCGGGGCGAGAACGGTGCCGCCACGCTTGACCAGCGCGTCCACGGTGGAGTCGACGTCGTCCACCGCGAAGTAGGTCAGCCAGTGCGCGGGCGTACCGGGCGGGTCGTTGGCGAGCAGCGAGGCGCCGCCGACGGCGTGCTCACCGACCCGCAGTTCCCAGTAGGCGTCGGCGCCCTCCATTTGCTTGAACTCGATGCCGAACACCTCGCCGTAGAAGGCGGTGGCGGCGAGCACGTCGGGGGTGTGCAGTTCGTTCCAGACCAGCGCGCCGGGCTCGTTGACGATCTGGGCGCCGAAGAACTCCCCGGGCTGCCAGACGCCGAACACCACGCCCTGCGGGTCGGCGGCGATCAGCATCCGGCCGAGCCCGCCGACGTCCATCACCGGGGCGAGCAAGGTGCCGCCCGCGCCGACGATCGCGTCCTGGGTGGCCTGGGCATCGGTGGTGGCCAGGTAACTGGTCCACACGGTCGGCGGAGTGGGCATGCCCTCGGGCGCCATCGCCGGGCCGATCCCGGCGACCGCCTTGCCCTGCAACTCGCAGACCGCGTACCCGCCGAACTCCTCCGGGCCCGGTCGGCCGCTCCACCCGAGCAGGTCGCGGTAGAAGTCCAGCGCGGCCTGCTGGTTCTGCGCCATCAGATCGACCCAGCAGGGGGTGCCGGTCGCGTACGGTGTGGTCACTTCGGGCATGCTGGCCCTTTCTGGTGGGATCCTGAGTCCACCAGACTCCCGTCACGGAACGCACTCCCCTACTCGACACGCTGTCACGAGCGCCGGACGCGGCGTTGGACGCCCGGAACGCACCGGAATGCAGGAGTACCCGGCCGGACGCGGCGCGATTTCCGGGCCCCCGGCCGCCCGCACGACGGCAACCCGCCGCTTCACCTCCGCCCACGCCACGACAACCCGCCGCTTCACCGACCGCCCGCTACCGGGCTCCCGTCACCACCGCTTGCCCGACGACATCCGCGTGCGCCGTTCCTCGTCGGCGGACGAAGCCGGGGTGCCGTCGGGACCCGGCGCTGTGGCGGGCCGGCGAAGAGCCGAGGACACCAGGAGGGGAAGGCCCGCCAGGCACACGCCGCCCGCCCCGACCACCAGTGCGGCCCTGGCCGACCACTCCACGCCGATGGCTCCTCCGAGCAGGCCCCCGAGCGGCATCGTTCCCCACACCAGGAACCGGATACTCGCGTTCATGCGGCCGAGCAGAGCGGGCGGGCAGATCCGCTGCCGCAGGCTCAGTTGGGCGACGTTGTACACGGTGCCGCCGGCCGCCGGCCGCCGGCAGGAAGTACCCGAGCCCCGCCAGGGCGAAGGTGGCCCGGCTGGTGACCACGGGGACGAGCAGCGCGAACGGCGGTGCACACGGTCGCCCGCCGGATGACGGGCAGACTGCCGAACCGGCGAACCCAGAACTGGGCGCTCAGGGCGCCCGTGACGCTGCCGCAGGCGCCGAGGGCGAAGTAGACCCCCACGTACGTCGGCGGCAGGCCGAGATCCCGCACCAGGCGCACGGTGATCACGGACTGCACGACCAGTGCGAAGAGGTTGAACCAGCCCGTACACAGCGTGATGGCCCGGAGTGCGGGAGTTCTCAGGACGTAGCTCAGCCCCGCCCAGATCTCCCGGCCGAGCCGGACCCGCTCGGGCCGCGCGGCCTCGGCCCGGTGCTCACCGGCCGCATGCTCAAACGGCCGTGCGCTCACCAGCCGCCCCATGCCCACTGGCCCCATGCTCACCGGCCCGGATGCGCAGCAGGAAGATCGTGGACAACACGAAGGCGCCGGCGAGCACCATCGGCAGTGTCTTCGCGCCGAGCAGGGCGATCAGCAGGCCGCCGGCTGTGGGAGCGGCGACCTGCGCCACCGACTGGGTCGCGGCGATCCGGGCGTTGCCCGACTCCAGGAAGTCCTCGTGCACGACGCGTGGCACGTAGCTCTGTTGCGCCACGTCGAAGAAGACCGTGAACACCCCGATGAGCAGCACGGTCGCATAGACCTGTGCCAGCCCCAGGTGACCGGACAGCGCGCTGACGCCCAGGACGACCATCAGCGTGCAGCGGAACACGTCCGCCGTGATCATCACGGTCCGCTGCTGACGTGCCCGGTCCACGACGACTCCGGCGGGCAGGCCGACCAGGAGGAAGGCGAGGGTGGCGAAGCTGCCGCGACGACCGCCCCGCAGACCGTGGGCACGACCAACCACGGCAGGCCCGTCCACACGGTGGTCAGCCCCGCGACGGCGCAGGTGACCCCGGTGACGATGAGCAGCCGCTTGCCGTACGGGCGCCAGGTGAAGGGTCCGGGGGTCGCGCGGCCTGGCCAGCCGCATCGCACCGGAGACCAGCGCCAACGCTGCCAGCAGCCCCGCGAACGTGCCCACGGCGGCTGCCATTACGACGTCCTGCCGGCAACGGCCGAAACCGGTGCCGCATGCCGTCCGGGGTGGCCGCATGCAGGATGATCACCGTGTCCGACGGGGCCACTAGCATCCCGGCATGATCACACCCACTCCCCGCGGGTTGCCGCGGGTCGACGAACTGCTGTGCAGTCCCGAGTACTTGGTGCATGCGGACCCGGCCGAGGTCCTTGCGCTACTTCCCCAGGCAACCAGCGTCGCGGCCCGTCTGGCGGCAACGGTGTATCGGACGTCGTTCCAGCGCCATCGGCGGGTCGACGCCGCCCGTCGTCGGCAGGCGTTGAGCCTGGACGCGTCGCGCTGGGGAGCGGACGAACTCGCCCGGCGTATCGCCGACGTGGTCGCACCTGACCGTCCGGATGCCGGCGTGGCCGTGGACTGGGACACCGGGCACAGGCCGAGCGATCGGCTGATCCGCCGGTTTGAGGGGCGGACCGAGAGGGTCGAGTCGCTGGCGACCGCGACCGTCGACGGGAAGGCGGTTGTCGTCGGCGCGAAGTACATCAACGACACGGTGCGCGTATGGGACATGGCCACCGGCACCGAGGTAGGTGTCCTCGACCAGAGGGCCACGGCGGTGGCCACCGCGACCCTGCACGGCCGGCCGATCCTCGTCGCCGGCTACGACAAGGGCCTGCAACGATGGGACCTGGCCTCCACTACCAAAATCGGCGATGCCCTGCGCTCCGGCGACTTCAATATCAAAAGGATCACGACGGCGATGCTGGACGGCCGGCCCATCGCGATCTGCTGCGGCTACCCGCCGGACGCGGTGCAGATCTGGGACCTGGAGGCGGGCACACGGATCTGCGGGCCGCTGGAGGGACACACCGGACCGGTCAACGGCGCGGACGTCGCCGAGATCGACGGCCGCACGGTGCTGCTGACCGTCAGCGGGGACGGCACGATGCGGATCTGGGACCTGGCCGACGGACGGCAGATCGGTGAACCGCTGGCGTGCCACAGCGACGACGTGGCCACCGCCGTCCTGCACGGCCGCCCCGTGGCCGTGACCGGCGGCGGACCCGAAAACGCCTTGCTCATATGGGACCTGACGACCCGTAAGACCGTCGGCGAGCCGTTGCCCGGGCACATCCTGCGCCCCGCCGAGATCGTCACCACCGTCGTGGACGGGCGGCCGATCGCGATCACCGCCGGCTACGACCACACCCTGCGCAGGTGGGATCTGGCCGAGGGCCGCCAGATGGGGAAGGCGCTGGACCCGCACAGCGGCGCGCTGACCGCCGTGGCAGTCGCGGAACTGGACGACCGTCCGGTCGCGGTCACCGCGGGCCGGGACAACCGCATGCTGTTGTGGGACCTCACGCCCGCGGGGCCGGCGCGCGAACAGCCCACGAGTGCCCGGTCCCGCGCCTCGTGGCGGGTGGACTGGGCGACGGGATCCGGCCTGAGCGACCGTATGGCACTCACCCTGGCCGGAAAGAGCTGCCGGGCGCTCGCCGTGGGAACCGTCGCCGGGCGCGCCGCCGTGGTCACCGTCGGGTGGCACGGGAAGCTGCGGATCCTGGACCCGGTGACCGGTGACCAGATCGGCGAGGACCTGGCCGCGCACAAGGGGGCGGTGAACGCCCTCGCGCTGACCACCCTCGACGACCGTGCTGTCGCCGTGACCGGGGGTGGCGACGGCGCCGTCCGAATGTGGGATCTGGCACTCGGCAAGCAGGTCGGGGCACCGTTGGTCGGGCACGCCGGCACCGTCGAGGCCGTGGCCGTAACGGAGTTGGACGGCCGCCCGGTGGCCTTGTCCAGCGGGCGCTACGGCGGGCCGAAGGGCGAGGTGCAGGTCTGGGACCTGGCCGAGGGCCGCGAGTTCGGTGCGCCACTCACCGGCCACACGGCCGAGGTCCACGCCATCGCGGTCACCGAGTTGGACGGCCGTCCGGTCGCCCTCACCGCGAGCGGATCGTTCCCGGACCGGGACTGCACCGTCCGGGTATGGGATCTGACGACTCGTCAACAGCTGGGCGACCCGCTGGTCGGCCACACCCGCGAGGTCGTCCGGGTGGCGACCGCGACGGTCGACGGCCGTTCGGTGGTCGTCACCGTCGCCCGTGACTTCACCGCCAGGGTGTGGGACCTGGCCACACGCGCCGAGATCCGGCAACTGCCCATCGCCGGCCGTGGTGCCCGCCCGCTGGCGATCGCTGAGATCGGCGGACGCCCGGTCGCGGTCATCGGCGGCACCCGGCAGTCGCCCACACAGGTGCAGGCATGGGACCTCGCCACCGGCGAGCCCGTGGGCGAGCCATTGGCGGGCCACACCGACGACCCCGCCGCCTTGGCGTTCGCCGAACTGCACGGTCGCCCCACGCTGATCTCCGGCGATGACGACTCCATCTTCGTGTGGGACATGAGTCCGGCACCCGGAGCCGACACGGACGCGCCCCGGCCCCGGCCGGGCATGGCGGGTCCGTTCGGCGCGCTCGCCACCACCGAGATCGACGGCCGCGAGGTGGCGGTCGCCGCCGACGACAGCCACCTGCATACCTGGGACCTGGCCGACGGCACCCGGGTCGGTGAGCCGATCCGCATCGGCCACCTCGTCACCTTCACGGTGACCGAACTCGACGGCCGCCCGGTCGCCGTCGCCGCGCCGGACCACGAGATCGCGGTCTGGGACCTGTCCGACGGTCGCGAGCTCGCGCGGTTCCCGACCGACCACCGCAACGAGATCACCGCCATCGCGACCGGCGAGGAGGGCGGCCGGCAGGTAGTCGTCACCGGAACCTACGACAACGCCGTCGCGGCGTACGTGCTGCCCACCGGCAAGCGCGTCGGACGGCGCCTGCGGTCCCTGCACTACGAAACGGTGCGCGCCGCCGCCGTCACCGAAGACGACGACGGACGCACTGTTGCCGTCACGGCAGGCGGCGACGCGTCGGCCGAGGTCGTGGTGTGGCAGGTACGCAACGGCAGGGAGGTGAGCCAGCCGTACCTCGGGGACACCGACGACGTGATCGCGGTTGCGGTGACCAGGCTCGACGGCCGCGCGACGGCCGTAAGTGCCGGTGCGGACAAGGTGGTCCGTGTCTGGCACATATCCGACGGCGAGCCGGTGCAGCCCGCGTTGTCCGGCCACACCCGCTCGATCAGCGCACTGGCCACCACGGTCCTCGACGGCCGCCCCACCGTGTTCTCCGGCAGCGCGGACCGCACGGTACGCGTCTGGGACCTCACCGCCGACCGACCGACCAGCGAAGAACTGGTCTTCCCCCACCCGGTCACGGCACTCGCGACAACCCCCCAAGGCCGGCTCGTCGTCCGCTTCGGCACCGACATCGCCGTACTGAGCCACGAACCGCGGTAGGCCGGCGCTCACTGCGGTGCGGCGTCGTCCGTCTCCCCGTCGAACTCGGCCGACTTGTCGAGCATCGGCACCTCGGCGCTCCGGCCGACCTGGCGGTCGGAGCGCAGTTCGCGGAGCCTGCCGAGGATGTCCCGCATGTTCGCCATCGGAAGTGCCTGCACCAGGCCCGTCATGTCGCCGCCGCCGATGTACTCGGGCACCTGGAACTGGGCGAACTCCCGCACGATGCGGATGACCGCGGCGTTCTCGGGACCGAGCGCGTCGATCTCGGCCTTCAGCTCCGCCTCCAGTCGCATGGCGATGCGCCTCCTGTCCTTGCGCGCCTCGATCTCGTCGATCTCGTCCGCGGTGCCGGCGCCCTCGAGCTTCGCCACCAGGAACCGGTTGTTCATCTCGGCGTTGAACTCCCGCTTCATCGCTTCGTTCATGCTGGAGTCCTCGGGCTGGAACTCGCTCAGCGTGGTGCCCTTGGCCTCGACACCCCACACCAGCAGGGCGTTGCGGACCTGGGCGGTGAGATCGGTGCGCGTCTCGGCGTACCTGCTCAGGAACTCCTGGATGGTGGCCGCCGCGGCGATCTCGCTGAAGTAGGACTCGACGGTGGCGCCGAGGACCCGCTCGACGAACCGCTGGACCGGCGCCGGGTTGTGGGACAGTCCGCCGATCCCCGAGGTGGTGCCGCCGAACTGGCTGACGAGTACCGGCGCGGCCTTCTCCGGGATCTGGAGGCTCTGCTTCATCTCCACATGGACCCGGTGGCCCTGGACGGTCACGGTGATCGGTTCGAGTTCGGCGTCGTAGTTGCGCTGCGCCTCCGCACCGGTCTTCTTGGTCCACTCCAGGATCAGCAGCCGGGTCGGGATCAGCATGACCCTGACGAACCAGGGATTGAGCGCGCAGACGGCGCCTTCGCCGAGCGTCTCCTGCTGCACACCGCGGCGGCCCCCGGCCGCCAGGAACACCCACGGCAGCCGGAAGCTGCCGTGGCCCTCGACCCATGGCGCCACGGTGCCGGCCGAACCGTCACGCGGGGGTTCGGCACCGTCGAGAGTGACCACCACGCCGGTCGCACCGATCGGGATGGCGATCTCCTGGAGACTCTCGTCGGTGAGTCCGTCGCGGGATTCCCCCACGTTGGCGATGGTGGTCACCTTGAACAGGGCCGGATTGATGTCGTAGTGGGCACCGCCGCCGAGGATCGCCAGCTGCCGACCCTGCTCGCCGCCACCGGACAGGAACGCGTCCCCGTCCTGGAAGCTGTTGCACTCCACATGCCTGCCGAACGGCCGGTGCGGCGGCCGGATGCCACCCGCCCTGGCCTCCACCACGCCCACTGTGCCGGGGGGTACGTACGTGCGCGGCTTGATGTCCACGGTGAAGAGCATGGTGTTGATGTAGTACGACTGGCCGCCCATCAGCGTGTTGACCTGGCGGCCCTGTTCACCGCCGTTGAGCAGGAATTGCGGCCCGTTCTGGAAGTTGTCGCACTCCACCTGCCGCGCCAGCGGCCGACCGCCCGGCCGGCCGCGGCCCTCCATCGCCGTGACCACGCCGATCTTGCCCTCCGGGATGTCCACCCTGGGCACGATCTCCACCGAGTACAGGCCGGGGACGAGCCAACTGGAGTGGTTGGTGGGCAGCACCCGCGCCTGGAGGCCCCGCTTGTTGTCCGGGGTGACCCTCCTGAACGTGGGATCGGTCGGTCCGTACTTCCGCCGGACGATCCCGACATGGCCGGGCGGTACCACCACACGCCCTATCACGCCGACATAGCCGGCTGCCACGGCCAGAAGCACGAGGATAACCAGGGCGATGATCATTGCAGGGTTCCCCGTTCGTCCAGGCGTTCATGCACGGCCAATGCCGTGGCGCTCCACTGGTCGTACCAGTCGGCGAAGTGCTCGTTCTGCGGGTTGCGGAGCGTCGGGAAGAAGCCGGCGCGGCGTCCGGGCCCGGCTCGGTCGGCGAACTCCTGGTAGTCGGCGGGCACGGCGTCGTCGATCGATCTCCGCCAGCCGCAGGCCACCGACAGGGCCAGGAACTCCGCGTGCCGTCCCTTGTGGACCTGCGCGAGGCCGCGTTGGGCCCGCAGCCCCTGACGGTCATGGGTGTGGCGTGCCCACACGGCATCGACGCCGGCCAGCAGCTCCGTCGGCAGAGCGTGGGCGTCCCGCGCCCGGAGCCAGCCGTCGCCGGCCCGGTTCGCGGCCTCCAGCAGCAGCGAGGTGGTCAGCAGATCGGCGTGCGCGTACTCGTGTTCCGCCAGGTACGTGTCCAGGCGGCCGAGTCCGGTGGCCGCCGGCACGCGCACGGCCCGGACCGAAGGCCGGGTCGGCGGCGGCGGGAGGACTGCCACCGGGTCCACCTCGCGGCCGTCCGGCGCAGCGGTCACCAGCCTTGCCAGCAAGGCCAGTTCGTCGTCGACGAGCAGCCGGCCGTCACGCGCGTCGACGTACCACGTGTTGGCCAGGTGGAAGTTGCGCTCGCCGTGCAGCAGGATCGGCACGAACGGACGCCCGTGCTGCTGCCCTTCGAGGATCATCCGGGTGACGTCGTCGGAGTCCTGCGACTGGGGCGACATCAGGACGACGATCCCCACCGCGTACCGCAGTTGCCGGCGGACCGTCCAGAAGTGGGCGTCGCCGGGACGCAGGTCGCCGATCGACCACACCGGCAGTCCGCCCTGCCGGAGTTGCCGCACGAGCTCCCGGGCGTACTCGGCATCGGCGCCCGCATAGCAGACCACGAAGGAGTGCTCGGGCGGTTCGGTGAGCGGGCGCGGCGGCGCCGGCTGCGCCACCTTGAGGTTGTCATCGGCCACTTCCGCGCTTTCGGGTGCAGCCTTGCCCTGTATCACGGCGACGATCTCGTCGATCTTCTCGTCGTACTGGTGCGTGGCGACATCGCGGAAGTCACGCCAGACCCGGTTCGCGGCGAACGGCGGCAGCGTCACGTCGCCTATCAGCACCGGGATGAAGCGGAGTTGGCGTTCCGCGGAGGCGTGCGCGAGGGCGGCGTACTCCTCCATGACGCGCGGGGAGTCGACGGATTCCGGGCTGATGATCGCAATTCCGTTGGCGGCGTGGCGGATCGCCTCGTCCAGCCGGTGAACCACCACATCACCGAAGCTCAGGCTCCATTGATCGAAGAAGACCCGGATGCCGGCTCGGCGCAGCCGGTGCGCGAACCCCTCGGCCCATTCGCTGTCCCCCGGCGCGTGGGAAATGAACACGTCGATCACTTCTCCGGCCCCCCGCGCGGCAAGACGTAAGCCTGACTGTCCCATGCTTCATGGTAGGAGGAAAACGCGGAGTCCGGGCCCTCCCAAAGGAAATTCGGCGGTGGGGTTCGGCAGCCGCCAAGCCGGGCTCGGCGGGCCGGAG
>NZ_JACEGK010000249.1:0-11004 GCF_056859195.1 Streptomyces sp. NH27 | reverse complement strand
GTCGCACTCCTGCGCACGAACCGCCCGTGCCAGGTCATCGCGGCCTTCGAGGACCAACCGCCGCAGCGCGGGCGCTGCTTCGGCCCGCTCGGAGAGCCACTCGTCGGTTGCCGCGAGCGCGAGCGACGCCCCCTCCTGGTGGGACGGGTAGAGCCCGCGCACGATGTCCATCGCGATCTCGATCGACCGCTCGGCCCAGACACGTTCGATCGCGGCGAAGTACGGCGCCACGTAAAGCGCGGTCAAGTCACGTTGCCCGGGCTGGGAGAAGCCCGCGATGGTCGCCTCGACGAGCGCGTTGGACAGGGCGTCGGACTCCACCACGGCAGCCCAGGCGGCCGCCTTGACCGCCGGGTCGGGCCGGGCCGCGAGGCACCGCACCTCGTGCCGGTTGCCGGACGCGGTGTCGTCCCTGGCCCGTTCCTCGGCGATCGCCTCCGCGCCGGCCGCACCCTCGGCCGCGAGGGCCTCCAGGAACGTCCAGCGCAGCTCCTGATCGACATCGAGCCCGTCGATCTTCGCCGACCCGTTCAACAGCCCCTGCAGCAACTGGAGATCGGCCGCCGAGGAGGACACCGCCGCGAAGAAGCGGGCCCATGCCAGCTGGTGGCCGCTGCCCGGCTCGGCCTGCCGCAACTCGCGCAGCGCGCCCTCGGCGAGGGCCGCGCCGGCCTCCTGGCGTGCGCCCGGCGCCACGTAGTGGACCAGCGCGGTCCGCGCCTGGAGGTGCAGTGTCTGGAGAACGCCGATGTCGCTCTCCTGCCCGGCGAAGCGCAGCACCAGGTCCAGGTAGTCGCGTGCGGGCATCAGCGCGTCCCTGGTCATGTTCCACACCGCCGACCAGGCCAGTGCCCGCGCCAGCGGATCGGTGAGGTCGCCGAGCCGCTCGCGCAGCGTGACCAGCGAGACCTCGTCGAAACGGGTCTTGGCGTACGTCAGGTCCTCGTCGTTGACCAGCACCAGGTCCGGCCGCGGTTGCCCGGCCAGCTCGGCCACCGCCGTGGACGGCCCGGCCACGTCGGCCTCCGCGCGGGCGTAGCGCTCCAACGTGCCGTCGGGCGTGCGCCGGTACAGGCCGACCGCGACCCGGTGCGGCCGCAGCCGCGGGTGCGAGCCGTCCGCGGTCTGCGCCACCGACAGCTCGGTGATCCGGTCCTGCGTGTCACAGACCACCAGCGGCGTCAGCGAGTTGACGCCCGCGGTCTCCAGCCACGCCGCCGACCACGCGGCCATGTCCCGGCCCGAGGTCTCCGCCAGCACCGACAGCAGGTCCGCGAGCGTGGTGTTGCCGTACGCGTTCCGCTTGAAGTACCGCCGGGCCGCCTCCAGGAACGCGTCCCGCCCCACGTACGCGACGAGTTGCTTGAGCACCGCGGCGCCCTTGGAGTACGTGATCCCGTCGAAGTTGAGCTTCGCCGCCTCCAGATCCGGGATGTCGGCCACCACCGGGTGCGTGGAGGGCAGTTGGTCGGCCCGGTAGGCCCACGCCTTGCGGCGGTTGGCGAAGGTGATCCACCCCTCGGTGAATCCGGTCGCCTCCACCTGCGCGAAGGCGCCCATGAAGTCCGCGAAGGACTCCTTGAGCCACAGGTCGTCCCACCACCGCATGGTCACCAGGTCGCCGAACCACATGTGCGCCATCTCGTGCAGGATGACGTTCGCCCGGTGCTCGTACGACGTCCGTGTCACCTTCCCACGGAAGATGAACTCCTCCCGGAACGTGACGCATCCGGGGTTCTCCATCGCGCCGAGGTTGTACTCCGGCACGAACGCCTGGTCGTACTTCCCGAACGGGTACGGGTAGTCGAAGCTCTCGTGGAAGAAGTCCAGCCCGCGCTTGGTCACATCGAAGATCGCGTCGGCGTCGAAGTGCCGGGCCAGCGAACGGCGGCACAGCGCGGACAGCGGGATGTCCAGCACCGAGCCGTCCGGGTGCGTGCGCGCGTAGTGGTCGTGCTCCACGTGGTACGGCCCCGCGACCACCGCGGTGATGTAGGTGGAGATCGGCAGGGTCGGCACGAACGCGGTGGTGGCGCCGCCGTCCCCGGCCGGCGTCGGCTCGCCGTCCGCCGCGCCGTTGCTCAGCACCGTCCAACCCTCGGGCGCGGTCACCCGGAAGGAGAACGGCGCCTTCAGGTCCGGCTGCTCGAAGTTCGCGAACACCCGCCGGGAGTCGGCCGGTTCGTACTGCGTGTAGAGGTAGACCGCGCCGTCCTCGGGGTCCTCGAAGCGGTGCAGGCCCTCGCCGGTCCGGCTGAAGGCGCACCGCGCGTCCACCACCAGGGTGTTGCG
The DNA here is from genome assembly GCF_056859195.1 of Streptomyces sp. NH27. NCBI lineage: Bacteria > Bacillati > Actinomycetota > Actinomycetes > Kitasatosporales > Streptomycetaceae > Streptomyces > Streptomyces sp. NH27. The sequence continues at coordinate 8,712 of NZ_JACEGK010000249.1, read as the reverse complement.
CTCGGCCAGGTCGTCCAGCGCGATCCGCGCCCCGTCGAAGACCGCCGCCGGGTCCAGCTCCCGGCCGTTGAGCCGCACCGACGTCACCGAGGGCGCGATCAGGTCGGCGAACGTCGACGCGCCCGGCCGCGCGCAGCGGAAGTCGATCACCGTGGTCGACCGGAAGGTGCGTGGCTCGCCCGCGGCGGCCGGCCCGACCGCCGAGCGCACGTCCAGCGCCACGTCGTACCGCTGCACGGACAGGATCGCGGCCCGCTCGCGGGCCTCCTCACGGCTCAGGTTCTCGCCGGGCACGTGGCGGCTCCTCTCGGTCTTGGCACTCCTGCCGGTGGACGCGCCGGATCGCGGCGCCCTGGGCATCCTCCCACGGGCCCTGTGCGGCGGCAGCGGGGAATGATCCGGGGTACGGAGCGCGTTGCCCGACAAGGTGGGAGGTACCAACTGCCGACCGCCCAGCCCTGACACGATGTTGTGAACGAGGAGCACGCCGTGACCGCGACCACCGCCGAGAAGACCCCAGCCGACTTCTGGTTCGACCCGCTGTGCCCCTGGGCCTGGATGACCTCCCGCTGGATGCTGGAGGTGGAGAAGGTCCGCCCGGTCGAGGTGCGCTGGCACGTGATGAGCCTCGCGGTGCTCAACGAGGACAAGCTCGACACCCTCCCCGAGCAGTACGCCACGTTCCTGCGCGACGCCTGGGGCCCGGTCCGGGTCGTCATCGCCGCCCAGCAACTGCACGGCGACGATGTCGTCGGCCCGCTCTACACCGCGCTCGGCACCCGCTTCCACAACCGGGCCGAGGACAAGACCCGCGAGACCGTCGTGGCGGCCCTGGAGGAGGTCGGCCTGCCCGCGTCGCTCGCCGACTACGCGGACTCCGACGAGTACGACACGCAGTTGCGCGCCTCCCACAAGGAGGGCATCGACAAGGTCGGCCAGGAGGTCGGCACCCCGGTGATCGCGGTCCCCGGCTCGAACGGCGAGCAGATCGCCTTCTTCGGCCCCGTCGTCACCCCCGCCCCCAAGGGCGAAGAGGCCGCCCAACTGTGGGACGGCACCTTGATGGTCGCCTCGATCCCGGGCTTCTACGAGATCAAGCGCACCCGCACGGCGGGGCCCAATTTCGAGTAGCCCCGCAAACGCGGGGAGCAGTGGATCAACCGCACCCGAACCCAGGGTCCCGTCGGATCATGCCCGCACCCGGCGGGCGGGAAATAGGCCGATCAGCATATGCCCCATCTCGCCCTGACGGCCCTCGTCGTACGCGACTACGACGAGGCCGTCGACTTCTACACCCGCGCCCTCGGCTTCGAGTTGCGCGAGGACAGCCCGCGCGGCGACGGCAGCCGCTGGGTGGTCGTCGCGCCGCCCGGCGCCCAGGAGTCGGCCCTGCTGCTGGCCCGCGCCGCCACACCCGCACAGGCCGAGCGGATCGGCGACCAGAGCGGCGGCCGGGTCGGCTTCTTCCTCCACACCGACGACTTCGCCCGCGACCACGCCCGGATGACCGCGGACGGCGTCGAGTTCGAGGAGGCGCCCCGCCGCGAGCCGTACGGCACGGTCGCGGTCTTCCGCGACCTGTACGGCAACCGGTGGGACCTGCTCCAGCCCGCGTAGGACGACCGGCCGGATCCTTGGTGGAATCCCACAGCGCCGCAGAGTACGGGGCGGCTTCGTACAGGCCGTCCCGTACCCGTGTTCGCCGGCCTTCATGGCGTGACGAGTCTCACGTGAGCTGCCGAAAGGGCGTACGGCGCAACGGCGGTGGGGGAGGGGCGGTGCGCTCGGGTCGCGGGTGAAGCCTCCAAGCGCGGCCGCCGCGCTTTGTCGGGGTTCGACGATGATCGGCGCGCGGGTGCTGCGCTAGCGTCGCGGTGTCCCGACCACCCTCGCACCCCTCGCGGAGTCATCCATGAGCACCGCCGCTCCCTCGGCACCCGGCACCGTACTCGCCGACCTGCTGCCCGCCTCCTCGGTCAACCGGGCCCGGCTGCGGGACGCCGCGCTCGTGGTCGGCTGCGCCGTGCTCACCGGTCTGGCCGCGCAGATCTCGCTGCCCGTGCCCGGTTCGCCGGTGCCGGTCACCGGGCAGACCTTCGCGGCGCTGCTGGTCGGCACCGCGCTCGGCGCCCGCCGCGGCTTCGCCGCCCTCGGGTTGTACGCGGTCGCGGGTGTCGCCGGGCTGCCCTGGTTCGCCGAGGGCAGCTCCGGCTGGTCCATGCCCACGTTCGGCTACATCCTCGGGATGATGCTCGCCTCCGCGGTGGTCGGCGCCCTCGCCCGGCGCGGCGGTGACCGTACGGTGCTGCGTACCGCCGGGATCATGGTGCTCGGCTCCGCCGTCGTCTACGCCGTCGGCGTCCCCTACCTCGCGTACTGCGCCCATCTCCCGGCCGCCGACGCGGTCCGCCTCGGCCTGCGCCCCTACCTGCTCGGCGACGCCGTCAAGGCCGCCCTCGCCATGGGCTTCCTCCCCACCGCCTGGCGCCTCCTCGACCGCTGAGGAAGAGAAGGGTGCCCCTGACCCCCCGGGCAGCCCCGTCCTGCCGGTCCAGGGACCACCTGCCGGTGGGGGCCGGCCGTGCCGTTCCTCCCCCAGAGCTTCGCCTGGGAGGTGCCCCCAGCGGCCCTTGAGTGCCGCCGTTCCGCGGAAGGAGCCGCACCGACTCAGGGGTACGGGGAGCTGGGCGCGAAACCGGCCACCGGCGGGTGGTCCCGGGGCCGACAGAGCCGGGCCGCCCGGGGGGTGGGACAATCACCGCATGCGCGTCTACCTCGGCTCGGATCACGCCGGCTTCGAACTCAAGAACCACCTCGTCGAGTGGCTGAAAGCCAACGGCCACGACCCCGTGGACTGCGGCCCGCAGATTTACGACGCGGTGGACGACTACCCCCCGTTCTGCCTGCGCGCAGCGACCCGTACGGCCGCCGACCCCGGCGCCCTGGGCATCGTGATCGGCGGCTCGGGCAACGGTGAGCAGATCGCCGCGAACAAGGTGAAGGGCGTCCGCGCCGCGCTGGCGTGGAGCGAGCAGACCGCCTCGCTCGCCCGCCAGCACAACAACGCCAACGTCCTGAGCATCGGCGCCCGCATGCACACGCAGGAAGAGGCGACGAAGTTCGCCGAGGTCTTCCTCGCCACGCCGTACTCGCAGGAAGAGCGCCACCAGCGCCGGATCGACATGCTCGACGCGTACGAGGCGACCGGCGAGCTCCCCCCGATCCCGGCCCACCACCCGCAGCAGGACTGACACTTCCGATGCCCGAGGGCCACACGATCCACCGGCTGGCGCAGGAGTGCCTGGAGCGGTTCGCCGGATGGCCGACCCGGGTCGGCAGCCCGCAGGGCAAGTTCGCCGCCGGCGCGGCGCTGCTGGACGGCGTCGTGCTGGACGGCGTGGACGCGCACGGCAAGCACCTGTTCCTGGGCTTCGCGGAGCGGGGCTGGGTGCACATCCACCTCGGTCTGATCGGGAAGATCGCGTTCGACGGGGACGCGGTGACCGACACCGTACGGCTGCGGCTGGTCGGCGGCCGGCACGACGAGCACGCGATGAACCTGCGCGGCCCGGCCGCCTGCGAGCTGATCACCGATGGCGAGAAGCAGGCGATACACGACCGGCTCGGCCCCGACCCGCTGCGCGCGGGTGACGACCCCGGCCGCGCCTACGCCCGTATCTCCCGCTCCCGGATCTCCGTCGCCGCGCTGCTGATGGACCAGAAGCTGCTCGCCGGGGTCGGCAACGTCTACCGCGCGGAGGTGCTCTTCCGGCACGGTGTCGACCCGTTCCTGCCCGGCCGGGCGCTGCCCCGCCCGCTGTGGGACGCGATGTGGGCCGACCTGGTCGTGCTGATGCGGGAGGGCGTGCGCACCAACCGGATCGACACGGTGCGCCCCGAGCACGAACCGGAGGCCATGGGCCGCCCGCCGCGCCAGGACGACCACGGCGGCGAGGTCTACGTGTACCGCCGCACCGGGCAACCGTGCCTGATCTGCGGCACCGAGGTGCGCACCCGGCCGCTCGCGAACCGCAACCTCTTCTGGTGCCCCACCTGCCAGCCGCCGGCCCCCGAGTCCGGGGCGGTGCCCGGTTCCGGTTCCGCCTCCGCGCCGGCACGCGCCTTCGCGCCCACGTCGGCACGCGCCTCCGCGCCCGCCTCCGACCGCTGAGCCCGGCCCCTTGCGGGCGGTGCCCGGCGGCGGTCAGTCCACCGGGACGCCGCGCGGCGACTTGATCCGCTTCATGATCATCTGCGAGTTCACGTCGGAGACCCCCGGCAGCGCGATCAGCTTGTCGGTCCAGAACTTCTCGTACGCGTCGGAGTCCGCCACCGCGATCCGCAGCAGGCAGCCGGGCGCCCCGTAGAGCCGGTACGCCTCCACCACGTCGGGCGTGGACTGCACCTCGGCCTCGAACGCGGCGACCGAGTCGCGGTCGCGGTGCACCTCGACCGACGCGAAGACCTCGAAGCCCCGGCCGACCGCGGCCGGGTCGACCACCGCGCGGTAGGTCTGGATCACCCCGTCGTCCTCCAGTTGTCGCACCCGGCGAAGGCAGGGGGAGGGGGTCAGGCCGACGCGCTGGGCCAGTTCCTGGTTGGTCAGCCGGCCGTCGGCCTGGAGCTCGCGCAAGATGCTTCTGTCGATGGCGTCCATGGGAGCGATTTCTACCACGATATGACGGCGTACCGATCAGTATTAGCAATCATATGGCAGGTCTACGCGCATATCATTGTGCTGGGGAAGCCGTGCGCCCGGGGAGGCGCGACATCAGTCAGGGAGGCGTGCATCGTGCGTCACGTCGTGGTCATCAGTACCGGGGGAACCATCGCCAGCCGCTGGCAGGGCGACGGATACGCGGCCGAGGCCGCCGGACAGGAAGTGCTCGCCGCGGGCGCGGTGCCCGAAGGGGTGGACGTGAGCGTGGTGGACCTGTTCACCGTGAACAGCTCGCGGCTGACCACCGCCCACCAACTGCGGCTGCTGCACGCCGTGCACGAGGCGCTGGCCGACCCCGGAGTGGACGGCGTCGTGGTCACCCACGGCACCGACACCCTGGAGGAGTCCGCCTTCTTCCTCGACCTGTTCCACGACGACCACCGCCCGGTCGTGCTGACCGGCGCGCAGAAACCGCTGGACGCCGAGGACGGCGACGCGGCGGGCAACCTCTACGACGCGCTGCTGACCGCCGCCTCCGGCCGTGACATCGGCGCCGTGATCGTCTTCGGCGGGCAGGTGCACGCCGCCCGAGGCACCGTCAAGAAGCACACCGTGGACGCCCACGCCTTCGCCGACCCGGACGGACTGCCGCTCGGCCGACTGGAGTTCGCCCGGGTGAGCTGGGGCCGCCGCCGTCCGCGCCCGGTCCCGCTGCCGATGCCGGCGGTGGACGCGACCGGCCCCCGGGTCGACATCCTCACCCACCACAGCGACGCCGACGCGGTGTTGCTGAACGCCGCCCTGGCAGCCGGTGCCCGCGGCCTGGTCGTGGCCGGCACCGGCGCGGGCAACGCGAACCCCGAAGTCGCCGACGCGGTACGGAAAGCCGTCGCCGCCGGCGTGCTGGTCCTGATCAGCACCAGGGTCGCCGCAGGCGCCGTCGCACCGCTGTACACGGGCGGCGGGGCGGTCGATCTGCTTGCCGCCGGAGCACGGCTGGCCGGCTCGCTGCGCCCCGCCCAGGCCCGGATCGCGGTGCTGGCCGCGCTGCTGGCCACCCCCGAGGGCGAGGACGCCGGGCAGACCCTGGACGCGATCCTGCGGGCAACCCCGCAGTCGCTGCGGACGTCAGAGCTTTATCTGGTTGATGGTGTCGGCCACTGAGTTGAGGAAGCGGTTGATGTCCGGCGCCATGTTCGTCGAGGCCAGGAAGAAGCCGAACAGCGCGGCCACGATGGCCGGACCGGGCTTTATGGACTTCGCACGGATCATCACGACCAGCACGATCGCCAGCAGCAGTGCGGCAGACAGGGAGATAACCATGACGGATCACTTCCTCTTTCGGTAATGCCGGTCCGGGGACCGCGCCGCCGCCCCCGCCTCGCCCGTTCCCATGGTGCCATCAGCCACGGACACAGGAGACGTGTCTGGACCCATAGTCCCATTCCCGTGGGCTAGTCCCGGCACACCACGAGCAACGCCCTGTCGTCGTTGACGTCTTTGGCCACCGCCTCGATCAACCGCCAAGCGGAGCCCCGGAATCCGCCTGCCACCAGGCGGTCCGCCTCGCCGATCAGCCGGTCCATCCCCTCGGCGATCTCCCGGTCCGGCGTCTCCACCAGGCCGTCGGTGAACAGCATCAGCACGTCACCGGACCCCAACGTGCCCTTCACGCCATGGAATTCGGCCCCGTCGTACACCCCGAGCAGGGGCCCTTCGGCCGCCATCTCCTCCCAACGGCCGGTCCCTGCGTGCAGTTGCACACCCGGCAGGTGGCCCGCCGACAGCAACTCGTAGTCGCCGCTCTCCAGATCGAGCACCAGGTGCACCGAAGTGGCGAAGCCCTCCTCCCAGTTCTGCCGCAGCAGGTAGCCGTTGGCCGCGCCGAGGAACGCGTGCGACGGCAGCGAGCCCAGCAGCCCGCCGAACGCCCCGGACAGCAACAACGAGCGGGACGCGGCGTCCATGCCCTTGCCGGACACGTCGGTGAGCACCGCCTCCAGCATCCGGCCGTCCGAACTGCGGGTGGCGACCACGAAGTCACCGGAGAACGACTGCCCGCCGGCCGGCCGCAGCGCCATCTCCGCATGCCACCCGCCGGGCAGCCGCGGCAGCCTGCTCTGCACCCTGATCCGCTCGCGCAGGTCGAAGAGCATGCTGTGGCCGCGCCGCCAGGGCACCCCGACCCGGGCTCGGAACTGGGCGATCACCAGGCCGACCAGCGCCACCGCGGTGACCAGCAGCACCGTGCCCGGCGTCACCCGGCTCGGGCCCTCCCGGTACGGGCCGAGCACCGCCGACTCCACCACCATCGCCAGCGCCGAACCCGCGTAGAGCAGCAGCAGGCTCGCCGGGCGCAGCAGCAGCCCGCCGGCCAGGATCGGCAGCACCAGCGCCTCCGGCGGGCACCACACCGGCACGTTGACCGACGCGTACGCCAGCGTCGGGATCGCGACGGCCACCGCCGCCAGTCCGGCCCACTCCGAGGCGTCGCCCCTGAAGTAGTCGACCGCGGACCGGCGCACGGTCAAGCGGGCGCGGTGCAGCCTTCTGCGCCACCGGAACCCGAGCTCGCCCTTTGCCGTCGCTTTATCCATGTCCCGGCGACCCTACCCACCGATTGCCGCGCCGTGCAGGGCGGATGGCCTGTGAAGTTGCGCGCGGTCGCAAGGACACGGCGCCGACCGGGGCCCTGACGAGCAGCGGGCCCGGCGCAGCGAAAATGTGTTCGCCGCATGCCGTACCGGGCTGGTAGGGAAGGGGTATGACCATCGAACTGCGGGGCGCCGGCCCGGACCAGTGGGATTACCTTTTCGACCGGGTGCTGCGCGCCTTCCACGCGAACGCGGAGGCGGTCGAGGAGCGCGCCATGTGGCGCGGCGTCTTCGAGTTCGACCGGTTGACCACGGCCTGGGACGGCGACGAGGTGGTGGGCACCGCCGGCCTGCTCTCGTTCCGGATGACCGTCCCCGGCGGTGAACTGCTCGACGCCGCCGGCGTGACAATGGTCACCGTCCAGCCCACCCACACCCGTCGCGGCATCCTCACCTCGATGATGCGCCGCCAACTCGACTCGCTGCACGACGGCGGCGAGTCCGTCGCGGTCCTCACCGCCTCCGAGCCGGTCATCTACGGCCGCTTCGGATACGGCACCGCCACCCAGGAGTTGCACGGCACCATCGACACCGACCGGGTCGCGTTCGCCGTCCCCGAGGGCGCCGACGAGATCCGGCTGCGGCTGGTGCGGCCCGCCGACCCCGCGGTGCTCGCGGCCTGCGAGGCGGTCTACGCCGACCTGGTCCCCGGGCGGGCCGGGATGCTCGCGCGGCAGCCGCACTGGGAGAACCGGCCGATCGTCGACGCGCCCGCCAACCGCCAGGGCGCGGGCCCCCTGGTGTGCGTACTGGCCGAGACCGACGGCAAGGTACGCGGCTACGCCCGCTACGCCGTCGGCAGCCCCCAAGGCACCGTCAACCTGCGGGACATCGCGGCCCTCGACCCGGTGACGTACGCCGTGCTGTGGCGCTACCTCGCCTCGATCGACCTCACCAACGCGGTGCACTTCGACAACCTCCCGGTCGACGACCCGCTGCTGCACCTCGTCTCCGACCAGCGCCGCTGCGCGCTCGGGGTGATCGACAGCGTCCACCTGCGGCTGGTCGACGTCGGCGCCGCGCTGGCGGCCCGCGCCTACTCCGTTCCGGTCGACGTCGTGCTCGATGTCGCCGACGCCTTCTGCCCGTGGAACGCCGGGCGTTGGCGGCTGACCGGCGACGCGAAGGGCGCGACCTGCGAGCGCACCATCGAACCGGCCGATCTCGCCCTGGACGTCAAGGAGTTGGGCGCCGCCTACCTCGGCGGGCCGACCCTCCGCGCGATGGCCGGCGCCGGCCTCGTCCACGAACTGCGCCCGGGCGCCCTCACGGCGGCCTGCGACGCGTTCCGCACCGCCCCGGCCCCCTGGCTCCCGCACGGCTTCTGAGCGCCCCCTGCGGCCGCTCACGCCCGCCTGCGGGCCCGCGGAGGCGGGAGCGTCGGCGGGCGTACGGGAG
>NZ_JACEGK010000248.1:0-11085 GCF_056859195.1 Streptomyces sp. NH27 | reverse complement strand
AGATTGCCCACGTGTTACTCACCCGTTCGCCACTGATCCACCCCGAAGGGCTTCACCGTTCGACTTGCATGTGTTAAGCACGCCGCCAGCGTTCGTCCTGAGCCAGGATCAAACTCTCCGTGAATGTCCACCGGTAATCCGGCATCACACCCGCGAAAGAGCGGCACCACGGGGAGGAATAATCCCCGGGTGCACAGCGTCCTCGCTGTGTATTTTTCTTCAAAGGAACCTCATCCCGATCGAAACCGATCGGAACGGGGTATCAACATATCTGGCGTTGACTTTTGGCACGCTGTTGAGTTCTCAAGAAACGGAAGCTGCCATCAGCGACCCTTCCGGGCCCCTCCGGGCTTTCCCTTCGTTGTGTTCCCGACTCTATCAGACGCTTTCCAGTGCCTGACCCCCAGTCAGTGGGGTTTGTCTTTCCGGCCCTTCGGCCGTTCCGACGAGTGAGACTTTAGCGGAAGTTCACCGGCCGATCCAAATCGGCCGCTTCCCGTTCCGCCGGGCATTCCTAAAGCGCACAGACAAGCGAACACGGCAAAGCGCGTTCGACTCGAATGATTACTGCGGAATGGCTGCCCGGGGACCAACCGAGGTCGGCGCTCACATCGGACAACCCGGAGGACATTACGCATCCGCCACGACCGTGTCAACCCCGGCCGGTTCCGGCCCGTACCGGCCCCCATCGGCCCGTACCGCGGTACTGTGGCGTGCATGACCTTGTATACGCACAGCACCCAGTGGTGGGGCGCCTAGGGCGGCCCGGGACTGACGTATGCATCCAACGGCCGCCGCCTCGGCGGCCGTTTGCGTTGTGCCCTCGGTCGCACACCGAGCGGCGGTCTCCGATCTGTCACAGGACACAGGACACAGGAGACGACGGACATGACGGCGACAACGCGGGAGACGACCCAGCCGGCGCAGCGTGCCGCGGGTGAGAGCAAGGACGGGCCGGGGCGACCACGGGGCGCCCGCATCTTCAGTGGGGTCAAGCCCACCGGGCACCTCACCCTGGGGAACTACCTCGGCGCGATGCGCCGGTGGGCCGACGCGGACCAGCATCGGGCGGAGTCGCTCTTCTGCGTGGTGGACCTGCACGCGCTGACCGTGGAGCACGATCCCGCACGGGTGAGGCGACTGAGCCGGCAGACGGCGGGGCTGCTGCTGGCGTCCGGGCTGGACCCTGACGTGTGCACGGTGTTCGCGCAGAGCCACGTGGACGAGCACACCCGGCTGATGTACCTGCTGGAGTGCGTGGCCACGGACGGCGAGATGCGCCGGATGATCCAGTACAAGGAGAAGTCGGCCAGGGCGCAGGCGTCCGGGCAGAGCGTGCGGCTGTCTCTGCTGACGTATCCGGCGCTGATGGCGGCGGACATCCGGGCGTACGGGGCGACCGATGTCCCCGTGGGTGAGGACCAGACGCAGCATGTGGAGCTGACCCGGGACCTGGCGGTGCGGTTCAACCAGCGTTACGGGCACACGTTCGTGGTGCCGAAGGCCACGGTGCCGGCGGTGGCGGCGCGGGTGATGGATCTCCAGGACCCGCTGGCGAAGATGGGGAAGTCGCACGAGGCGACGGCCGGGATCGTCTACCTGCTGGACGAGCCGGAAGCGGTCGTCAAGAAGGTGCGGCGGGCGGTGACGGACAGCGAGCAGGGGGTGTCCTACGACCGTGAGACGCGGCCGGGGGTGGCGAACCTGCTGGAGATCCTGTCGGCGTGCACCGGCGAGGAGCCGGGTGTGCTGGCCGAGCGGTACGACGGGATCGGCGTGCTGAAGGCGGACACGGCGGAGGCGGTGGTGGAGCTGCTGCGGCCGTTGCGGGCGCGGCATGCCGAGATCAGCGCCGATCCGTCGTATGTCGACGGGGTGCTGCGCGAGGGTGCGGCGCGGGCCCGGGCGCTGGCACGGCCGACGGTGGACGCGGCCTACGAGGCGATCGGGTTGCTGCGACCGGCGTGAAACGGGGTGGGGCGCGGGTCACCCACGTGGTGTGCCGGGTCACCCACGTGGGTGACCCGGCGCGCGGCCTCGGGCGGCGGCCCGGCCGGGCGACCGCATGAACGGCTATGCGCCGGTGGCCAGTTCGCGGCTGCGGTCGCGGGCGGCTTCCAGCGCGGCGATCAGGGCGGCGCGCACGCCGTGGTTCTCCAGTTCGCGGATGGCGCTGATCGTGGTGCCGGCCGGGGAGGTGACGGCTTCGCGGAGCTTGACCGGGTGTTCGCCGCTGTCGCGCAGCATGACGGCGGCGCCGATCGCGGACTGGACGATGAGGTCGTGGGCCTGGGCGCGGGGCAGGCCGAGCAGGATGCCGGCGTCGGTCATCGCCTCGACCAGGTAGTAGAAGTAGGCGGGGCCGGAGCCGGAGAGCGCGGTGGCGGCGTCCTGCTGCTTCTCGGGGACGCGCAGGGTCTTGCCGACCGGCTGGAAGATCGCCTCGGTGCGCGCCAGGTGCGTCTCGTCGGCGTGCCGTCCCGCGGAGATCACGGACATGCCCTCGTCGACGAGCACGGGGGTGTTGGGCATGACCCGGACGACCGCGGTGCCGTCGGTGAGGCGTTCCTCGAAGAAGGCGGTGGGGATACCGGCGGCGGCGCTGATCACCAGCTTGTCGGCGCCGACGTGCGGGGTGAGTTCGGTGAGCAGGGCGCCCATGTCCTGGGGCTTGACCGCCAGGATGAGGGTGTCGGCGGTCTTCGCGGCGTGCGCGTTGTCGACGGCCTCGACGCCGTAGCGGGTCCGCAGTTCCTCGGCGCGTTCGGCGCGGCGGGCGGTGACCAGCAGGTCGTCGGGGGCCCAGCCGGCCCTGATCATCCCGGAGAGCAGCGCCTCGCCGATCTTCCCGGTGCCGAGGACGGCGACGGTCTGCGTCAGGGCGGTGGTGGCGGTCATGGCGGTTCACCTCAAGCGGTACGGGGCTCCCTGTCCGGTCATCCTCGCAGGGGCGCGGGCGCGGTGGTGGCCGCGTCCACTCCTCGGGCAGGCGGGACGCGGGGTCAGGCCGTCTCGTCGAGGTGGTCGGCGTAGTAGTCGAGCGCGCCGCGGTAACGGACGACGGCGGGTGCGGAGCTGGTGGCGGTGAGGAGTTTGAGCAGGTCGGCGACTGCGTCGCCGGAGCGGCCGAGGTTGTGCAGGGCGATCGCGCGGAAGGCGGTCAGGGCCGGGTCGCCCGGGTATTCGGCGAGGGCACGGTCGAAGGCGGCGAGCGCGTCGTCGTACCGGCCCAGCACCCGGTAGGTGCTGGCGAGACCGGTGTGGGCGCCGAGCCGGTCCTCGTCGTCCAGGCCGCCGATGGCGAGCGCGGTCTCGTAGAACGGGACGGCTTCGGCTTCGAGGCCGAGGCGGTCGTGCAGCCAGGCGGTCTGGTACGCGACGGCGGGGTCCTGCGGGTGCCGCGCGGCGAGGACGAGCAGGGCGTCGCGGTCCCCTGCCTCGCGCAGCCGGGTCGCTTCGGCCGCGGCGTGCGCGTCGTACGAGGTCATGGCCGTCATCATGCCGCACGGTCCGGCGCCGTACGGTCCGGCGCCGTACGGTCCACCGCCGTACGGATCGCCAGGTACGGATCCCGCCGTACGGCGACGCGGGCGGGAGCGGCGGATGTAGCGGGTACACCAGCGGCGGTAGGGAGCGGTAGGGGCGGTTCAGGGTCATCCCCTATGGCGTGCGGACGGTGCGGGGTGGACCGTTGCGGTATGAGTCGTTCATCCCGTGAAATCTCTGCATCGGGCGCGGAGAAGCGGCACTTGGCCGTGGCTTCGGTGACCCTCGGACCCTGGCGGCCGGCCGCCGTCGTGGGCGCGCTGGGCGGTGGAGTGTCGCTGGTCCTGCACCTCGTGGGCGGGCACTTCGGGCTCGGTGTCCTGAGCAGTGCGGTGTCGGTGGCCGCGCTGCTGTTCTTCTGCGTGGGCGGGGCCGGCTCGGTGCTCGGCTACTCCTCGCGGGGCGGCGGCCGGGACCACCGCATCAGGCGCTGGGCGCGTTCGCATCCGTGGCAGGTGGCCGCCGTGCCGGCCGGGATGATGTTCCTGACCGACGTGGTGGTGCGGCAGGTGCTCACCAGCCAGGGTTTCTTCGGGTCGGTGTGGACCGGCCTGTGGCACGGGGCCGTGGTGGCGGCGGTGGTCGGCGTCGCGGGCACGTTCAGCAGGTCTCGGGCGTAGAGCACGGGTGCGGGCCGGGGGGACCGGGGCCCGGACCGGAGGGGCGCTGGCACGGTTCGCGGGCGACGGCGGTAGGTCGCGGCGCTACCGGCGGCGCTTGGCGGCGCCGCGGACCTTGCCGCGGCCGGCCGGGTTGCCGGTGCGCTGCGCCCGGCGGCGTTCGTACTGCTCGCGCGCCTGCTCGTACTCCGCCCGCTGCAACCGCTCCCCCGGCGCCTCGTACAGGCTCCGCACGAAGTACGCCAGCAGGGCGCCCACGAAACCGATCACGTACAGGCCCTGCATCGAGGTGCCCGGGTCCGCGTCGGCGCCCGCCGCCGGGACGCGGCGCCGTACGTAGCCCCGCCAGGTCCGGCCGAACATCAGCACGCTGCACACCGCGAAACCGGTGCCGGCCAGGATGTTCACGAACAGGCCGACGTCGGCGTCCGTCAGGCCCTGGAAGCCGAAGAGCAGCACCAGCGCGCCGAGCACCGCGCTCACCAGCGACCCGACCGCCACGCCCACCCGCCGCAGCGCGTAGCCGCCGTCGTGGCCGACCCAGGTCGTCCCGAAGAACCGGATCGGCTCCGGCCGCGGGGCTCCGGCCGTACGGTCGCGGTCCTCGCCGGGCCCATGGGTGTCGCTCACGCCACCGATTATGCGGGATCGGCCCGACCCGCCCGTCCGGCCGCCGGCGCGGCGCGGTCCCGTCCCGCTGTCCCGTCCCGTGTCAGAAGTAGCCCCTGAGCCGTTAGGGCCTGGCGTGTGGATTCGCGACGGGGATGCGTAGGCCGTGGCGTTAGCATCTGCGGGTCGGACCCGAGGAACGGAGACTTCACCCGTGCGCCACCCTCGTGTAGGTGTTGCCATTCTGACGATGGGCACCCGGCCCGCGGAACTCCTCGCGCTGCTGGACTCCGTAGCGGTGCAGGAGACTCCGGCGACGCGGGTCGTGGTGGTGGGGAACGGAACGCCGCTGCCGGAGCTGCCCAAGGAGGTGGCCACGCTCGAACTGAGCGAGAACCTCGGGATTCCCGGCGGCCGCAACGTGGCGATCGAGGCCCTGCGGGAGTTCGGCGACGTGGACGTCGTGGTCGACCTGGACGACGACGGGCTGCTGCTGGGCACCGACGTCTTCACCCGGCTGTGCGCGCTGTACGAGGCCGACGACCGGCTGGGCGTGGTGGGTTTCCGGATCGCGGACGAGCGGGGGCGCACCGCCCGCCGGCACGTGCCGCGGCTGCGGGCGTCCGATCCGATGCGCGGCGGGCTGGTGACCACGTTCCTGGGCGGCGGGCACGGCCTGTCCATGCGGATGCTCGACGAGATCGGCGGCTGGCCGGGCCCGTTCTTCTACGCGCACGAGGAGACCGACCTCGCCTGGCGGGCGCTGGACGCGCGCTGGAACGTCCGGTACGCGCCGGAGCTGGTGCTCCAGCACCCGTGGACCTCGCCGACCCGGCACGCGGTCTACTACCGCAACCTCGCCCGTAACCGGGTCTGGCTGGCCAAGCGCCACCTCCCGGTGCTGCTGGTGCCCGCGTACCTGGGGGTGTGGACGGCGCTGACCGTGGCGCGCACCCGGTCGGGGGCCGGACTCAAGGCGTGGTGTGCCGGGTTCGTCGAGGGCGTGCGCACGCCGTGCCCGCCGCGCCGGCCGATGCGGTGGTCCACCGCGTGGCGGATGACCCGGCTCGGCCGGCCGCCGCTGATCTGATCGACCGGCGCGATCAGATCAACGGCGGCTCGGCAACGCCGGGTTCAGCGCTCCAGCAGGGTGACGTCGCGCACGGCGCCCTTGTCCGCGCTGGTCGCCATCGCCGCGTACGCGCGCAGCGCGGTGGAGACGTGGCGGGTGCGGGCGCGGGGCGCGTACACGCCGTTCAGGGCCTCCCGGCGGGTGGCCAACTCCTCGTCGGAGACGAGCAGTTCCATCGTGCGGTTCGGGATGTCGATCCTGATCCGGTCACCGTCCTCGACCAGCGCGATGGTGCCGCCGGAGGCCGCCTCGGGCGAGGCGTGGCCGATGGACAGGCCCGAAGTGCCGCCGGAGAAGCGGCCGTCGGTGACCAGCGCGCAGACCTTGCCCAGGCCGCGGCCCTTGAGGAAGGACGTCGGGTAGAGCATCTCCTGCATGCCCGGGCCGCCGCGCGGACCCTCGTAGCGGATGACCACCACGTCGCCGGGGGTGACCTGCTTGGCGAGGATCTTCTCGACGGCCTCCTCCTGCGACTCGCAGACGACGGCCGGGCCCTCGAAGGTCCAGATCGACTCGTCGACGCCCGCGGTCTTCACCACGGCGCCGTCCAGGGCGAGGTTGCCGCGCAACACCGCGAGGCCGCCGTCCTTGGAGTAGGCGTGCTCGACGTCGCGGATGCAGCCGCCGGCCGCGTCGGTGTCGAGGGTGTCCCACCGCTCGGACTGGGAGAACGCCTCGGCGGAGCGGACGCAGCCGGGGGCGGCGTGCCACAGCTCGACGGCCTCCGGCGACGGGGAGCCGCCGCGCACGTCCCAGGTGTCGAGCCACTGCTTGATCGAGGGCGAGTGCACGGTGTGCACGTCCTCGTTGAGCAGCCCGCCGCGGTAGAGCTCGCCGAGGAGGGCCGGGATGCCGCCGGCCCGGTGCACGTCCTCCATGTAGTACGTGCCGCCGGGTGCCACGTTCGGCGCGACCTTGGCCAGACACGGCACGCGGCGGGAGACCTCGTCCATCTCGCTGAGGCCGTAGGTGACTTCGGCCTCCTGGGCGGCGGCCAGCAGGTGCAGGATCGTGTTGGTGGAGCCGCCCATCGAGATGTCCAGCGCCATCGCGTTCTCGAAGGCGGCCGGGGTGGCGATGGAGCGCGGCAGCACGGACGCGTCGTCCTGCTCGTAGTACCGCTTGGCCAGGTCCACCACGGTGGCGCCGGCCCGCTCGTACAGGGCGCGGCGGGCGGTGTGGGTGGCGAGCACCGAGCCGTTGCCGGGCAGGGACAGGCCGATCGCCTCGGTGAGGCAGTTCATCGAGTTGGCGGTGAACATGCCGGAACACGAGCCGCAGGTCGGGCAGGCGTTCTCCTCGATGCGGAGGATGTCCTCGTCGGAGACGTCGTCGTTGACGGCGTCGGAGATCGCGTTGATCAGGTCGAGCTTGCGGACGGTGCCGTCGACGAGGGTGGCGCGGCCGGCCTCCATGGGGCCGCCGGAGACGAAGACCGTCGGGATGTTCAGCCGCAGCGCGGCCATCAGCATGCCCGGGGTGATCTTGTCGCAGTTGGAGATGCAGATCAGGGCGTCCGCGCAGTGCGCCTGGACCATGTACTCCACGGAGTCGGCGATCAGGTCGCGGGAGGGCAGCGAGTAGAGCATGCCGCCGTGGCCCATCGCGATGCCGTCGTCCACGGCGATCGTGTTGAACTCGCGCGGCACCGCACCCGCCGCGAGGATCGCCTCGGAGACGATCCGGCCGACCGGCTGGAGGTGCGTGTGGCCCGGTACGAACTCGGTGAAGCTGTTGGCGACCGCGACGATCGGCTTGCCGATGTCGGAGTTGGCGACGCCGGACGCACGCATCAGCGCGCGGGCGCCGGCCATGTTGCGGCCGTGGGTGACCGTACGTGACCTCAGCTCGGGCACGGTTTCCCCTCCTTCTTGGACCCGGGTTTCGCCCCTCGGGTCCACTTCGCTCGTACGAGTCTGCGCTGCCGGGACTCGCGACTGCCTGGACGACGAGCCTACGCCCGCGGCCCAGGATTCGGACGCCCCGTCCGCATGGTGGCCCCGGGCCGGAGGGAGGGTCAGGCGCGGAGGGAGGGTCAGGGCACCCTGACGGCGGCCAGATGCAGCCGGGTGAACGCGAGCGCCTCCGCGAGGTCCTCCTCGCGCTCGGCCGCGGACATGGCCCGGCGGGTGTTCACCTCGATCACCACGTGCCCGCCGAAACCGCCGGAGGCCAGCGCGCCCAGCAGTTCCGCGCAGGGCTGTGAGCCGCGCCCGGGCACGAGGTGCTCGTCCTTCGCCGAGCCGTTGCCGTCGGCCATGTGCACGTGGGCGAGCCGGTCGCCCATCCGCGCGGCCATCTCCAGCGCCTCGCTGCGCGAGGTGGCCGCGTGCGAGAGGTCGACCGTGAAGTGCCGGTAGTCCTCCTTGGTCACGTCCCAGTCGGGGGCGTACGCGAGCATCTCGCGGTCGCGGTAGCGCCAGGGGTACATGTTCTCGACGGCGAACCGGATGTCCGTCTCGTCGGCCATCCGCCACACCCCGCGCACGAAGTCGCGGGCGTACCCGCGCTGCCAGCGGAAGGGCGGGTGCACCACGACGGTGGAGGCGCCCAGCCGCTGGGCGGCGGCGCGGGCCCGCTGGAGCTTGGTCCACGGGTCGGTGGACCACACCCGCTGGGTGATCAGCAGGCATGGCGCGTGTACCGCGAGGATCGGCACCTGGTGGTAGTCCGACAGGCGGCGCAGCGCCTCGACGTCCTGGCTGACCGGGTCGGTCCACACCATGACCTCGACGCCGTCGTAGCCGAGCCGCGCGGCGATCTCGAACGCGGTCGCGGTGGACTCCGGGTAGACCGAGGCGGTGGACAGCGCGACTTTCACGTCGGACGGGCCGGACATTCCAGAAATACCGGACATGGTGGTGGCGCGGCCCCGAAGGGCGTCGCGCGCCTCGGGTCGGTCCGCTGGTTGTCGCACGCAAGCCAGCGTACGGCGGCCGGCCGGTCGAACGGCGCCACCACTCGTGGAGCGGCGCGCGGACGAGCGTGCAGCGGGCCGCTCGTACGGGTGCCGCTCGTACGAGTGCTGCGGGCGCGTCCGCGGTGCTGCCCGTACGACCGTCCGTGCGTCCATGGGGCCGTCGGCTCAGGCGGGGCGGCGGGCCACCGAGGAGGGCAGGTCGTCCGGGGTCACCGCGGAGGCGGCCGGGCCGCGTCCTGCCGCCTGGTCCCGCGCGGCCCAGGCCACCTCGCCGGCCATCACGTCGAGCTTGCGCAGGATCACCCCTTCGCGCAGCGCCCACGGGCAGATCTCCAGCTCGTCCATGTCGAAGAGGTCCATCGCGCCCTCGGCGACCAGGGCGCCCGCCAGCAGCTGCCGGGCCCGGCCCTCGGAGACCCCGGGCAGCGCGGCGCGCCGGGAGGTGCTCATCGCGGCCAGCCGCGGCACCCACTCCTCCAGCACCTCGCGTCGCAGCGTGCGCTGCACGTACAGGCCGTCCGCGCTGCGGGCGGCGCCGCCGATCCGGGCGAGCTGGCGGAACGTCTTGGAGGTGCCGACGGCGTGGTCGGGGCGGCCGAGCCGGGCGAACTCCGGCACCGCACGCGCTATCTCGGCCCGGGCGTGCTTGCGCAGGGCGCGCACGTCGTCGGCGGCGGGCGGGTCGCCGGGCAGCCAGCTGCCGGTCAGCCGGCCGGCGCCGAGCGGCAGGGAGACGGCGGCGTCCGGGTACTCGTCCATGCCGAAGGCGACCTCCAGCGAGCCGCCGCCGATGTCCAGCACCAGCAACCGGCCCGCGGACCAGCCGAACCAGCGGCGTACCGCGAGGAAGGTCAGCCGGGCCTCGTCGGCGCCGGACAGCACCGTCAGCCGTACGCCGGTCTCGCGCTCGACCCGGTTCAGCACCTCCTCACCGTTGGCCGCCTCCCGGACCGCGGAGGTGGCGAACGCCAGGACGTCCTCGACACCCTTGTCCTCCGCCACCCGCATCGCGTCCGCGACGGTGCCCACCAGCCGGTCGACCCCGGCCTCGCCGATCGCGCCGCGCGCGTCGAGCAGTTCGGCCAGCCGCAGCTCGGCCTTGTGCGAGTACGCCGGCAGCGGGCGCGCGCCCGGGTGCGCGTCCACCACCAACAGGTGAACGGTGTTGGAACCCACGTCGAGCACTCCCAGTCGCATGGGCAGCACTGTAGCCAGCGGTGCCCCCGGGCGGCGCCGGCCGACGGTGGCGCGCACGCTCGACGATCACCTTCGACGCGCACGTCCGACGTGTACGGGCCCGCTCCTGTTCGGCGCCCACGGACCCGCGTGACCGCATTCGACGCATTACGGTCTTACGCTTGGGCGCGTGGCGAAGGTGAAGGCCCGCAAGGGCACGAAGAAGAGCGCCGGGACGACCGCGGCGACCAAGGCGGGCGTGCCCGACGAGACCGGGCTGGACTTCGCCCGGGCCTGGGTGGAGTTCGTCGACCCCGCCGACGAGGAACAGGTCTTCCGGTGCGACCTGACCTGGCTCACCTCCCGCTGGACGTGCGTCTTCGGCAGCGGCTGCCAGGGCATCGTGGCCGGCCGGGCCGACGACGGGTGCTGCTCGCTGGGCGCGCACTTCTCGGATGACGACGACGAGAAGCGGGTCGCCGGGCATGTGGCCCGGCTCACTTCGGACGACTGGCAGTTCCACGACATCGGCACCGGGTCCGACGGCTTCTGGGCCGAGGAGAACGAGGACGGCGAACGGCAGACCCGCGTGGTGGACGGCGCCTGCGTCTTCTCCAACCGGGCCGGGTTCGCCGGGGGTCAGGGCTGCGCTCTGCACGCGCTCGCGTTGCGCGAGGGTCGCGAGCCGCTGGAGACCAAGCCCGACGTGTGCTGGCAGTTGCCGATCCGCCGTACCTTCGACTGGGTGGACCGGCCCGACGACAGCCGGGTGCTGGTCGTGTCGATCGGCGAGTACGACCGGCGCGGGTGGGGGCCCGGGGGACATGACCTGCACTGGTGGTGCACATCGGCGACCTCCGCGCACGGTGCGGGTGAACCTGTCTACGTCTCCTACCGGCCCGAGCTCACGGAGTTGATGGGTGCGGCCGGGTACGCCGAACTGGTCGGGCTCTGTGAGGCGAGGCTCGCGTCGGCGCTGCCACTGGTGGCACCGCACCCGGCGGACCCGGCGAGCCCCCTGGCGTCGACCGACCGGCACTTGGAGTGTACGGGCCCGCTCCTGTTCGGCGCCCACGGACCCG
>NZ_JACEGK010000247.1:0-11269 GCF_056859195.1 Streptomyces sp. NH27 | reverse complement strand
CGTCCCGCCCTCCCGGGCCCTCCAGCCCCGGTCCCGCACATCATCGAGGAGGCAATCCGTGGACACCCGCCTGGAGCTGACGTTCCTGGGCCACCAGACCTGGCTGGTCCAGGGCGGCGGCCACCGCGTCCTGATCGACCCCGTCCTCAAGGAGGCGTTCGGCCTGCCCGGCCGGGCCGAGTGCCGGGTGTGGCCGCCGCGCCGGATCGACGCCGGCCTGATGCCCCGCCCGGACGCCGTGGTACTCACCCACGAGCACCTCGACCACTTCCACCTGCCCTCCCTGGACCTGCTGGACCGCGGCGTGCCCGTCTACACCGGGCCGCTGCTGCCCGCCCCGGTCGAGGAGGCGATCGTCCGGCTCGGCTTCGAGGTCCGCCGCCTCGACCACACCACTCCGATCGAGCTGGGGGACCTGCGCGTCACCCTCTACCCGGCCGGCGCCCGGACGCTGTTCTGGGAGGACCGCGTCGTCCAGCCCTGCCTGCGCGTCGGCGACGGACCGGCCGTGTTCATCGCGGTGGACGCCGACCCCTCGGACCTGTACCTGCAGCAGGTCGCCGAGGGCGCCCAGCCCGTGCCGCGCATGGCGGTGGTCTCCAACAACTCCCAGATCGTGCCGCCCGGCATGCCAGCCTCCTCGGTCAACCTGCTGCCCGGCATGGACGGCACCCGCCACAAGAGCGGCCTGAGCGTCCTCAACCAGCTGCTGCTGGAGGTCCTCGCCCCGCTGGAGGGCG
Organism: Streptomyces sp. NH27; assembly: GCF_056859195.1. Classification (NCBI taxonomy): domain Bacteria; kingdom Bacillati; phylum Actinomycetota; class Actinomycetes; order Kitasatosporales; family Streptomycetaceae; genus Streptomyces; species Streptomyces sp. NH27. The sequence continues at coordinate 10,529 of NZ_JACEGK010000247.1, read as the reverse complement.
TCCAGGACGTGGCGCTGTGCGGCAACGGCTTCCTGCCGCCCGGCTCGCCGCACGGCCCGTTCCTCTGCTCCGATCACCCGCAGATGGCCGAGGCGGCCAACGGGCTGCAGCACCTCTTCCACGTCCACGGCCCGCGCCCGGGCGAGCGGCTCACCGTCCCGGCCTCACCGGCGGAGAAGGTGACAGTCGATCAGGTCGGGTGGGTGCGGATCGACGACGACTTCGAGTACGAGGCGCTGGTCACCCACGCCGCGTTCCTCGCCGACCCCGGCGACGTCCGACTCTCCCCGCTCGCCGAGCTGCCCGCCGGTGCTGACCAGGACCGGGCGCTGGCGGTGGTGAAGGCGGAACTGCCGCGGCTGGGCCGCGAACTGCTGGCCACCGGCACCGGGATGCTGGCGTGCAGCATCCACGAGTACCTCTCCGGCCCGCTCGGCCCCCACCGCGCGGTGCTGCGGCTCAAGGAAGGCCCCGGCGGCGAGCTCTGGCAGTTCGCCTGGGACGTCACCACCGCCGACTTCGTCCAGGTCGAGCCGACCGGCCGCGAGGAGGCGATGGCCGCCTACCCGTTCGGCGCCGAGATGTTCTTCCAGGACTACCACGCCCTGCTCCAGGGGCGCCTGCAGGTGTGGGACGTGGCCGGCGGCGCGATGGAGTGCTGGCACATCGGCCGCCCCCTGGACAGCCTCGTCTACGCCTTCTTCGGCATCTACGGCGAACACCAGCGCCCCGACCTCGCCGCCCTGTCCTACGTGAACCTGGCCGCCGGGATCACCGCCCGGGCGGGAGCCCGGTGACCATCGCCCCGGGCACGGCCGCCCAGGCGCTGACCGGGCTGGCCCGCATCCGCCCCGCCGGGTGGCTGGCCACCCCGATGCCCACCGACCCCGTCGACCTTCTCGTGCGCGCCCGCCAGGCCCTCACCACCGACCACCCCGGCGTGAACGGCCGGGTCAGCGTGGTCAGCGCCCGGTACACCGCCGCGGTGTTCACCGTGCACCGGCCGCCGCCGGAGGTCCCCCTGGTCCTCAAGCTCCACGCCGACCCGGCCGCGTACGCCGGGGAGACCCTGGCGTACGCGCTGCTGGCCGACACCGCGCCGGTCGCCCGGCTGCACGCGGAGGCCGAGGAGTCGCTGTCGCTGCTGCTGGAGTACTTGCCCGAGCCCGCCGACTGGACCGGGGTGGCCATGCCCGCTTTGCTGGCGGAGCGGGTAGCCGCCGTCCACACGGCCTCGCTGCGGCTGCCCGGCGAGGCCGCCGAAGTGATGGCCGGCTTCTCCCTCGCGGCTCTGCACGCCGCCCCGGCTCCGGTCTGGATCACGGACCCGTCCGCGTTCGGCGAGGTGCTGGCCGCGCACCTGGACGCCTACGGCCCGCGCTTGGTGCCGCTGGGCCACCTCGACCTCAAGCCCGAGCACCTGCGCAGGCGTCCGAACGGCGAGGTGGTGCTGCTCGACGTGGAGAGCGTGCGCCCGGACGTGACCGGGCTGATCGACCTGGTCACCCTGCCCGCCGTCCTGCGCCAGGCTGGGTACGAGCTCGGCCCGGACCGGGTGCTGGGCCTGTACCTGGACGCCACTGCCGCGTTCGGCGCCCGCTGGACGGCTCGCTCGCTGAAGGGCGCCTTGCGCGCGTACGCGGCGGCCACCGGACTGGAGAACCTGCACGGCCTGGACGGGTGAACGGACAACGCCCGGTGCCCCGCTGACCACCAGGGTTCAGCGGGGCACCGGGTGTTCGCGTGCCGCTACGGGCCTTCGATGCCGACGATCGTGCCGAAGGGGTCGCGCAGCTGGGCGATCCTGCGGCCGGGCTCGATGGTCAGCGGGCCTCGGTGGTGCTCGCAGCCGGCCGCCAGTAGCCGCATCCGGACCTGGTCGACGTTGTCTACGCCCCAGTACACGACCGGGCTGCCGCCCCGGGGGTTGCGCTCGTCGTCGGCGGGGTGGAAGCCGACCTCGACCCCGCCGATCTCCACCCAGGCGTAGACGGCCCCGCTGTCGCTGACGTCCATCTTCACGGGGACGTCCAGGAGCTCACCCCACCACCGGGCCGACGCCTCGGGGTCCACGGCGAAGGTCATCACGGTACGAACGGTGCTGAACACGGCCCACCTCCACAGGGGTGCCTCACGAGTTCCGGATCTTGGTTCCTGCGCTCCGCGCGGGGGCCTGGAGCATGACACGAAGGCGTCATACCGCCGGTAGCCCCCCGACTTCCGCAACGGCTCGATGTCACGCTGCGAGCTTGGCCCGGCGGGCAGCGCGCCGCCGGTAGGCCCGGGAGCGGCACTTCCCCGAGCAGTACCGCATGTCGATCCGATGGATCGCTCCGGCGAAGGTGATGACGCCGCACTCCGGGCAGGTCAGCAGCCGGACCATGCACCGGTCGCCGAAGTGCTCGGCCTCGGCGAGCACCATCCCGAGCGTCCAGATCCGGTCGGAGGCGACCCTGGACCGATACGCCTGCGAGCGGCAGACGTCGTCGCAGTACCGGTGCCGGGCCGAGGCTTTCATGGGGAGCCGGGCGCCGCAGTTCGCGCAGTACCGGATGCGGGCCACGACTCCAGGGTCGCGCGCCGTCCGGCCGGATGCTCAGCACCGGAGCTCGGCTTCGCCCTGGCCGGCGGCCACGGTCTCCTGCGGCTCCTGGCCGTCCTCGTCGGCCCAGGCGCCAAACGGTCCCGGCAGGCCGGGCTTCTCGGCGCCGAGCTGGAGCGCGCCGCCCTTCATCCGGTGCAGGCTGGGGATCACGGGTGCACCTCTTCGGGCTCGGCGGCGGTGAGAGCGGCGCGCTGGGCGACCAGGCGCTTGCGCAGGTCGGTCTCCTCGGGGGTCCTCGCCGGGAACGACCGGTTGGACCAGGAAGACGGCGGACCGGGTCGAGGGGGTGGATGCGGTGGATGACGGTGACGTCATGGCGAGGGCTCCGATCCGGAACGGGTTGCCGAGTTTCTGACTAACCGGTTGATTAGTAATTCCCATCTGACTCCTCGACCCGACCTTTGTCAACTATCTGGTTAGTGGATAGGCTGGATGTCATGACCAGGGATGCGGAGGCGACCCGCCGCCGGCTGCTGCGCGCGGCGACCGAGGAGTTCGCCGCGTACGGCATCGCGGGCGCCCGGGTGGACCGGATCGCCGCCGCGGCGCAGAGCAACAAGGCGCAGATCTACCACTACTTCGGCAGCAAGGACGGCCTGTTCGACGCGGTCTTCGACGCCATGTGCCGCGAGACCGTGGACGCCGTGCCGATCGACCCGGCCGACCTGCCCGAGTACGCGGGCCGGCTCTTCGACTCGTACGAGGCGCGGCCGTGGGTGCAGCGGCTCGCGACCTGGTACCGGCTGGAGCGGGCCGGCACCGGCGCCCTGATCCCGGTGGTGATGGAGAGCAACGCCGCCAAGATCGAGGCGGTCGCGGGCGCGCAGCGCGACGGCCTGCTGCCCGCCCGGTTCACCGCCGAGGAACTGCTCGGCCTGGTGCTGCACCTGTCGGGCTTCTGGAGTGCCAACACCCCGGAGTTCGATGCCTGCCTGGCCGGGGCCGAAGCGGCCCGCCGCCGCAAGGTCGTCACCGACGCGGTGGCGGCCCTGATCGCGGGGTGAGATGTCGGCGATCGAGGTGGGTGCGGGTGGGTGCGGGTGCGGCGAGTACGGGTGCGGGTGCAGGTGCGGGCTTGTGTGGGCTGGCAAACTGCCGTTTCCCGAGGGGGAGTTGAGAACCGGCCAGGGTTGTACTCGCGGGTAGATTTTCTGCCTGCCGCGCCTACGATGGCCGTATGAGACTCACGGCAGCCCGGCACTGCAACGCCACGTTCAGCCCGCTGCACTCGCTGGTCTACTTCGCGCCCGAGGCCGAGCGGGAGTACACCGCGATCGGCCTGGCACCGGGCGCCATGGCGTACTTCGCCAGCCGGTCGGCGGCCATGGGCGCCGTGGGCGCGGGCACCGTGGCGGCCACCTTCTACAACTTCAACCCCGCGCTGATCGCCCCGGTCATCCCCCGGGCATGGCAGGCCGCCGAGCCGGCGGCCGTGCTGGACGCGCGGTGGCGGGCGGCCGAGGCCACGCTGCGCCGGGTGCTCGGCGAGGACGCCGCCGACGACCCCGAGGTCGCCGAGGCCGCCGCGCTGGCGGCGACCGCCACCGAGGCGTGCGCGGCCCCCGGCCGCCCGCTGTATGCCGCCCACGCCGATCTGGACGTGCCGAAGCTGCCGCCGCTCGCTCTGTGGCACCACGCCGTGCTGCTGCGCGAGCACCGCGGCGACGGGCACATCACCGCGCTGGCCACCGCCGGACTCGACGGGATCGAGGCGCTGATCACCCACACCGCGACCGGCCAGGGCATGACCCCGCAGTTCGCGCGCGCCACCCGCGGCTGGAGCCAGGAGGAGTGGGACGGCGGCTGCGAACGGCTGCGCGAGCGCGGCCTGCTCGACGCGGACGGCGCCCTCACCCCGGCGGGCACCGCACTGCGCCAGGACATCGAGGAGGCCACCGACCGGCTGGCCGCCGACCCCTACCGCCACCTCGGCGAGACCGGCACGGCCCGCCTCACCGAGATCGGCGCCCGCCTGACCCGCCCGGCCATCACGAACGGCGCCCTCCCGGCGGGCATCTTCGCGACGCCGAAGTAGCCCGCGCCGGTCCGTCACGCGGGCGGTGATCGAGCGCTACCAGGCGTCCGGGGCGGGGGACCCGGCCGACCGTGGGTGGATCAGCCCTTGACGGAGCCGGAGTTGGCGCCGCGGACGAAGTGGCGCTGGAAGACGAAGAACAGGATGGCCACCGGGATGGTGGCGAGCAGGGCCGCGGTGAGCTTCAGCGGGTACTGCGTGCCGGCGCTGAGGCTGCCGGAGACGAAGCGGGCCAGGCCGGTGGTCAGGGTCTCGTACTGGGGGGACTGGGTGGCCACGAGGAAGTGGGTGAACTCGTTCCAGGACGACTGGAAGGAGAGGATGGTGAGGGTGATCAGGGCCGGGCGGGCCATCGGTAGCACCACCGACCAGAAGGTGCGGAAGACGCCGGCGCCGTCGATCCGCGCGGCCTCCTCGACCTCCTTGGGCACGGACAGGAAGAACTGCCGCATGATGAACACCCCGGCGGCGTCGACCAGCAGGGGCACGATCATGCCCGCGTAGGTGTCGAACATGCCCAACTGGTTGAGGACCAGGAACTTGGGGATGAGCAGCACCACGCCGGGCACCGACATCACCGTCAGCAGGCCGTTGAAGAGCAGGTTCCGGCCGCGGAAGTCCAGCCGGGCCAGGGCGTATCCGGCGAGGGAGTCGAAGAACACCCGGCCGCCGGTGATGAAGACGGTGACCAGGATGGAGTTGCCCAGCCAGCGCGTGAACGGTATCGACTCGCCCCCGCCGCCGAGCCCGAACAGCCGCCGGTAGGAGTCCAGCGTGAAGGGGTTCGGCAGCAGCGACAGCGGATGGGCCGCCGCGTCGGGATCGGTCTTGAACGACGTCACGAGCTGGATCACGAACGGCAGGATGTACACCACACCCAGCAGCCCGGCCACGCCCAGCACCAGGACGGTGCTCACCGAGGGCCGTGGCCGCCGTTCGGCGTTCCTTCGGATGATGCTCATCGGTTCCTCCCGAGGAGTCGGCGGGCCCGGCTCGGCTGCTCGCCGCGTTCCCGCAGCAGCACCCGCTGCACCAGCGTCATCAGCATGATGATCGCCAGCAGGATGAACGCGATCGCGGCCGCGTGGCCGTAGTCGCTGTCCTGGAAACCGGAGGTGTACGACAGGTAGGCGGGGGTGAGGGTGGTGTTGCCGGGGGCGCCCTGGCTCATCACGTACACCGCGTCGAAGACCTGCCAGGTGCCGATCAACCCGAGGGTGAGCACCAGGAAGATCACCGGGCGCAGCGCGGGCAGGGTGACGTGGCGCAGCGACTGCCAGCGGCTGGCGCCGTCCACCCGGGCCTGCTCCTCCAGTTCCGCGGGAACGTCCTGGAGCGCGGCGAGGAACATCAGCATGAAGGTGCCCGACGTGGTCCACACCGCCAGCACGATGATCGTGCACATCGCGATGGAGGGTCCGGCCAGCCAGTCCCACCAGGACAGCCCGAGCACGCTGTGCGCGGCGAGCGCGTGCACCGGCTTGTTCGGGTCGACCAGGCCGAGCCCGCCGAGCACCGTCCAGACCAGGCCGTGCGCGTCGGTGAACCACTTCGGCCCGGTGATGCCCACCCACTTCAGCAGCGCGTTGACCGCGCCGCTGCCCTGGAAGAGGAAGAGGAAGACGGTGGAGATCGCGATGGAGCTGGTGACGGACGGGAAGAAGAACGCGGTGCGCAGCGGCCCCTTGCGCTTGAGCCGGCGGCTGTTGACCGCGAGCGCCAGGCCCAGCGCCAGCACGGTCTGCAGCGGCACGACCAGCAGCACGTAGTAGAGGTTGTTGCGCAGCGAGATCATGAAGAGCTGGTGGTTCAGGCCGCCGCTGCTGCCGAACAAGTCGGTGTAGTTGCGCACCCCGACGAAGTCGGCCGCCGAGCTGAACGGGTTGGACTGGCCGTCCCAGTGCAGCAGGCTGACCCACAGCGCCATCAGGATCGGGAGCAGCAGGAACAGCCCGAGCACGATCACCATGGGGCTGACGAACAGCCAGCCCCAGCGGCCGTGCTGCCGGCTCATGAGGCTGCCGCGGGATCGGCCGGCCTTCCCGGCCCGTCCGGTGCCGCCGCCCGGCCGGGTCCGCCGGGCGCGCCCGTTGCCGCCGGCCGATCCGGCCTCGCCGGCCTCCCCGGCCTCCCCGGGGGGACCGGCCAGTTCCTTCGCTCCGCCCGGTCCGGTCGACCCCGTCCGACGAACCGCGGGCAGTGCGACGGCCGCCGCGCCGCCCTGCTGCTCCTTGCGCATGTTCCTTCCCTTCACACTGCCCGCTGGTCGGGTGCCGTCGGTCGATCGGACCGTTCGATGCCGTTACGCCGGCCGCTGCCGGCCCGGGATCAGCCGCCCGACTTGAGCGCCGCCGCGCCGTTCTTCTGCAGGCTCGACAGGATCGTCTTCGGGTCGGCGGTGGCCAGCCCGCTCAGATCGGTGTCGAACTGCGCGAGCACCTTCGAGAAGCCGGGGATCGTCACCGGCCCCTGCCCGTAGGACGCGCCGTCGGCGAACGCCTTGTTCGCGGGGTACTTCTCGCTGTACGCGGCCAGTGCGCTGGTCCGGGAGGGCAGCACGCCGTAGGCGCCGGCGAACGACAGTTCCTGCGGCACGGCGGTGAACGCCTTCACCAGGTCGACCGCCGCGTCGTGGTGGGCGCTCTTGTTGGCGACGCCCCAGCAGGTGCTGAACGACAGCGTGCCCTTGCCCGCCGGGCCGTCGGGCAGCGACAGCACCTTGTACCCGACCTTCGGGTAGTCCGACTGCATAGCGCCGGTGAGCCAGTTGCCCTCGATGGTCATCGCGGCCTTCTGGGTGCCCAGCGCCTCGCCGCCCCAGCCGGTGTCGACCTGCTTGGGGAACTTCAGCGCACCTTCCTTCAGCAGCTTCTTGACGTACGTCAGCGCCTCGACGTTCGCGGCGCTGTCGGCGGTCATCTCGGTCTGCCCGGGGTTGGTGATCCAGCCGCCGGCCTGCTTCATGAAGACGCCCAGCTCGTTGTAGGACGCGTCCACCACCAGCCCGGTCGTCTTGGAGTTGGTGAGCCTCTTCGCCACCTTCTCCAGCTGCGGCCAGGTGGTGGGGTAGTCGGCCGCGGTCAGCCCGGCCGCCTTCCACATGTCCGTGTTGATCGCCAGCGCCAGCGTCGAGGTGTCCTTGGGCGCGCAGACGAACTTGCCGTTGTACGAGAACGACTTGCGCAGCGAGTCGGAGAAGTCGTTCTTGTACGACAGTTGGTCACCGTACGGGTACAGCGAGTTGCCCTTGGCGTAGTTGGCGAAGGTGCTGGAGCCGACGTAGAAGACGTCCGGCGGCTTGCCGCCCGCCAGAGCCTGACCGAGCTGCTGGTCGAGGTTCTGCGCCGGGGTCACCGTGACGGTGTTGCCGGTCTTCTTCGCCCAGGCGGCGGCCGCGGACTTCACCGCGTTGGTTTCGGCGTCGCCGGACGAGCCGATCATCACCGTGAGGTGCTGCTTGCCCCCGCCGTCCTGCTTGCTGCTGGAGTCGCTGCCGAAATTCGACGAGCAACCAGTCAGCAGTACGGCGCCGCACAAGGCGGCGGCGGGGGCGGCTCTGCGTACGTTCATCATCACTCCGAGGCTGTACGGGTAGCGGTATGCGGGTATGCGGGTATGCGGGTATATGCGGGTGTGTGAAAGCGAGTGCGGGTCCTGGCCGGGGCCAGGGCCGGGCCAGGGCCCGGGTCCGGGGGCTATTCCGGGTGTGGGTGCGAGTCCGGGTGGGGGTCCGGGGGCGAGGTCCGGGCCGCCCGCTCGTCCTGGTGCGGCGCGGAGCTCTCCCGGGCCACCAGCTCCGGTGCGAGCAGAAGTTGTTGTGGATCGGCCCGCGGGTTCCCGATCCGGTTCACCAGCAGCCGGGTGCAGGCGCGCCCGACTTCCTCCAGCGGCTGGTGCAGGCTGCTGAGGCTCGGCGAGAGCAGTGCGGCGGCAGGCGAGTCGTCGAAGCCGACCACGGCCACGTCCGTGCCCGGGGTGCGGCCGCGCTCGCGCAGCGCCCGGTAGACGCCCAGTGCGAGGGTGTCGCTCACCGCGACCACAGCGGTGACGCTGTTGCCATTGTCCAGCAACGGCGCCACTGCCTGCTGCGCCGCCTTCGCGTCGTCCTCTGCGAATCGTCGCAGACCGCGCACCGGCAGGTCGTGTCGCTCCATCGCCTCGCGCCAGCCGCGGGCCCGGTCGTCGCCGACGCCGGAGCCGCGCGGCCAGCCGAGCAGGCCGATCCGGCGGTGTCCGGCGGCCACCAGGTGGTCAACCGCCTCGGCGGTTCCGTGCGCGCCGTCGACGTCGACCCAGTCGCCAATATCACGTGCGGCCCAGGAGCGGCCGAACCCCACGTACGGGATCTCCCGCTTGGCCAGCCAGCCCGGCCGGCGGTCGCCCCGGTGGGTGTTGCTGAGCACGAACGCGTCCACCGAGTGGTCGCGCAGCAACTGGTCGTAGCGCTCCTGCTCGTTCTCGGCACCGTACGGCGCGGCGAAGAGCAGCACCCGGTAACCGGCCTGGTCGGCCGAGTCCGACAGCGCGTGCAGGAAGCGGTCGGCCACGAACGTGGAGATGGTCGGCGGGGTCGGCGCGAGGCCGTAGCCGATCAGCCGGCTGGAGCGGGTGCGCAGCGAGCGGGCGGCCTGGCTCGGCCGGTAGTCGAGGTCCGCGACCGCCCGGCGAACCCGCTCCAGGGTCTCGCCGGCCAGCAGGTCGGGGGAGTTCAGCGCGTTGGAGACGGTCTGCGCCGACACCCCGGCCCGCTGCGCCACCATGGCCAGCGTTACCGGCTTGCCCCCATTGCCACCTGCGGCTTTGCTACGCGCCACCTACAGCCTCCCTCGTTGTCCGAGTTCCCGCGGCACCACGTTTTCGACGCAGCGCTGCGTTTGATGGAACGATAAAATCCCCTTTAGGTGCTGGTTGGCAAGGGGTAGGGTGCTATTTGATCGATCCAAGTATGGATCAAACCATCGATCCAACCGTCGCCACGACGAGAGGCACAGCACCGTGAACATGGCTGCCCAGGGGCGCTCCGCCGCCGAACCCCCGTCATTCGCGGGCGCCGCGGAAGGGCTCCAGCCGTTCCTGCACGACGCCTGCACGACCGTGTACGCGCCGAGCCTGGCGCTCTCCCGTCGCAGTGGTGACCTGGCGGGCGGGGCGGACGGCTTCTTCCACGGTGACCGGCGGGCGCTGTCCCGGCTTGAGGTGCGCTTCGAGACGGGCGCCGACGCGGATGCGGGCTCCGTACCGGTGCTGCTGGCGCCGCTCGGGCACACGCTGCGGGCGGCCGACGAGACGGCCTACCGCGCGGTGCTGCGCGGTGTGGGCGAAGCCACAGCCGACCCGGCGGTCACGCTCCATCGGGTCCGGCGCTTGACGCCCGGCCGGTTGCGGGAGACGCTGCGGATCACGAACTCCGGCGGCCGGCACGTCTCGCTGACCATGGTGGTGGCCGCGGGCACCGACCTGGCGCGGATGGACGACGTCAAGTCCGGCCGCTTCCTGCGGCTGCGGCCCGCGGCGGCGGCCACCGCCGAGCACGTCGGACCCCTCGACCCCGGTGGCCGTGGCGATTCCGGCAGTTCCGGCGGTACCGGCGCACCTGACAGCGCCGAGACCGCCGCGAACGCCGTGGATGCCGCGGCCACCGGTCTGATCTGGCAGGGCGAGGACGGACTGCGGGTGGTGCTGCGCCCGCAGGCGGACACCGCCGACGCGGTCGCCCTCGCGGACCCGGCCCCGGACGCCGCTGCGCTCACCCTCGCCGGCGCCCCCGCCGTCCGGCCCGAGGACGGCGAGCTGCGCTACCGCGTCGAACTCGCCCCCGGCGCCTCCTGGCAGGCCGCGCTCGAATGCACCGTGCACGACCCGCGGCCCGTGCCGTTCCCGGCCCCCGCC
>NZ_JACEGK010000246.1:0-11271 GCF_056859195.1 Streptomyces sp. NH27 | reverse complement strand
GTTCAGGGGCCTCTACGCGCGGAGATAGCGTCCGGTTTCCTGTTTGTTCATACTGAAACGGTCACTCGTTGACCGAAATCATTCGTATGATCGCCCAAACCGTGGCGATAAAAGCACCCTGATTGAGGACCCGCATGTCCCCCACGGCCCCCGCTCCGGTCGACGCGCGCCCGCCCATCGGCACACCGCCCGCCACCGGCCTGGACCGCTACTTCCGCATCTCCGAGCGTGGCTCCTCGATCCCCCGGGAGATTCGCGGCGGGCTGGCCACGTTCTTCGCGATGGCGTACATCATCGTGTTGAACCCGATCATCCTCGGCTCGGGTACCGACAAGTTCCATCACCACCTCCAGGGCGGGCAGCTCGTCACCGCCACCGCCGTGACCGCGGCCTTCACCACGCTGCTGATGGGCGTCATCGGCAATGTGCCGGTCGCACTCGCCGCCGGGCTGGGCGTCAACACGGTGGTCGCCCTCCAGCTCGCGCCCAGGATGAGCTGGGCGGACGCGATGGGCATGGTGGTCCTGGCCGGTCTGGCGATCATGCTGCTGGTGGCGACCGGCCTGCGGGAACGGGTGATGAGCGCCGTGCCGCTGGGCCTGCGCAAGGGCATCGCGATCGGCATCGGCCTGTTCATCCTGCTGATCGGCCTGGTCGACTCCGGCTTCGTCACCCGCATCCCGGACGCGGCCCACACCACGGTGCCGCTCCAACTCGGCGGCACCGGCCACCTCACCGGCTGGCCGGTGCTGATCTTCGTGCTCGGCACCCTGCTGACGCTGTCGCTGATCATCCGAAAGGTCTCCGGCGCCATCCTGATCTCGATCGTCTCGATGACGGTGCTCGCCGTGGTGGTCGACCTGATCGCCAACGTGCCCGCCGCGAGCTGGGGCCTGACCGTCCCCAAGTGGCCCGGTAACCCCGTGGCCACCCCCGACTTCGGCCTGATCGGCAAGGTCAGCCTCTTCGGCGGGTTTCACCAGGTCGGCGTGCTCACCGGCATCCTGTTCGTCTTCACGGTGCTGCTGTCCTGCTTCTTCGACGCCATGGGCACGATCCTGGGCGTCAGCGACGAGGCCGGGCTGCTCGACAAGAAGGGCGACCTGCCCGGGATGAGCAAGGTGCTGATGATCGACGGCATCGCCACTGCCGCGGGCGGTGCGACCTCCTCCTCGGCGAACACCTGCTTCGTGGAGTCGACCGCCGGCGTCGGCGAGGGCGCCAGGACCGGACTGGCGAGCGTCGTGACCGGTCTGATGTTCGTCTTCGCGCTCTTCCTGGCGCCACTGGCGGAGATGGTGCCGGCGCAGGCCGCCACCCCCGCGCTGGTCGCCGTCGGCTTCCTGATCCTGTCCGGCTCGATCCGGGAGATCGACTGGAGCGACTTCACCATCGCGATCCCGGCGTTCCTGACGATGGTGCTGATGCCGTTCACCTACTCCATCACCAACGGCATCGGCATCGGCTTCATCACCTTCTGCCTGCTGCGCACCGCGGCCGGCCGCTGGCGCGAGGTCCCCCTCGCGCTGTACGTGGTGGCCGCGGTCTTCACCTTCTACTACCTGATGCCCGCGCTCGGCCTGGTCTGAGATCCGGTCTGAGGTCCGGTCTGAGGTCCGGTCCGAGCGCGAGCCCGTCGCGCCGCCGGGTCGCGGGAGGCGGGACCCGGCCCGGCAGGCGGTTCCTGCTCGGGGTGCGGTGCGGCGGCGTAGAAGCGGTCGGTCTCCTCGACCGCCGTCTTGAAGCGTTCGTCGAAGTCGTCGCGAATGAGCGTCCGGACTACGTAGTCCTGGGCGCTCATTCCGCGTCGGGCGGCATGGTCATTGATCCGGTCCCACAGCTCTGCGTCTATCCGGAGGCTGAGCACTCTCGATGCCATGCGACCACCGTCGCCGCACATCGCGGCCGCGCGTGTCGCTTTCGGCGCCAATCTCACCCGTACGGGTGAGATGCGGGGGGTGGGAGTTTGGGCCAGGGGCGACGGGCAGTATTTGCACGGCAATTGTACTTAGCCAAAGTAATGAGCTAACCTAATGAACGTGACCGAACTGTCCGAGGACGACCGCGCAGCGGTGAGCGAAGTGCGTGGCGCCGTGATGCGGCTGTCGCGTCGGCTGCGCCACCAGCGCGTCGACGAGTCCCTGAGCCCCACCGAGATGTCGGTGCTGGCCACCCTGGCCCGCTGCGGCTCCGCCACCCCAGGGGAACTGGCCCGCAAGGAGCACGTCCAGCCGCCGTCGATGACCCGCATCGTGGCGATGCTGGAGGGCAAGGGGCTGGTCCGCCGGGAGCCGCATCCCGACGACCGGCGTCAGGTGGTGGTGAGCCGCACCTCGCAGGCCGAGGCGATGCTCGCCGAGAGCCGCGACAAGCGGAACGCCTGGCTTGCCGAGCTGGCCGAGGGACTCACCGACGAGGAGCTGGCGATCCTGCGCCAGGCTGCCCCCGTCCTGGAGAAGTTGGCACACCTGTGAACCGCAGGTCACCGCGCCACCTGCGCGTGACCTCGTGCGCGGCGGGCCCTTACCGGCCCGCCGCGCACGAACGACCCAGGAAGGGCAGGCGAGTACCGATTGAGTTCGGCAGCCGGACCAGATACCGCAACCGAACCTGACCGTCCCGCCGCTAAGACGGGCACTTTCAGCTCCCTCAAGATCCGCAACTACCGGCTCTTCGCGACCGGCGCCGTGATTTCCAACACCGGCACCTGGATGTCGCGGATCGCCCAGGACTGGCTGGTGCTGAGCATCACCGGCTCGTCCTTCGCCGTGGGCATCACCACCGCGTTGCAGTTCCTGCCCATGCTGCTGTTCGGCCTGTACGGCGGCGTCATAGCCGACCGCTATCCCAAGCGCAAGATCCTGCTGGGCACCCAGCTCGCCCTCGGCCTGCTCGGTCTGGTTCTCGCCACGCTCACCCTGTCCGGCGTCGTCCAGGTCTGGCACGTCTACGCGATCGCCTTCCTCCTCGGCGTGGTCACCGTCGTCGACAACCCCACCCGGCAGACCTTCGTGGTCGAGATGGTCGGCCCCGACGTGGTCCGCAACGCCGTCTCCCTCAACGCCGCGAACTTCCAGGCCGCCCGCCTTGTCGGCCCCGCCGTCGCCGGCGTGCTGATCACCGCCATGGGCAGCGGCTGGGCCTTCCTCATCAACGGCCTTTCCTTCCTCGCCCCGTTCACCGGCCTGCTGTTGATGCGCACCTCCGAGCTGCACAAGATCGAACGCGCCCCCCGCGGCAAGGGCCAGCTCCGCGAGGGCCTGCGATACGTGGCGGGCAAGCCGGAGCTGATCTGGCCGATCGTGCTGGTCGGCTTCATCGGCACGTTCGGCTTCAACTTCCCGATCTGGCTGTCCGCCTTCGCCAACAAGGTCTTCAACGCGGGTGCCGGCACCTACGGCCTGCTCAACACCCTGATGGCCGTCGGATCCCTGATCGGCGCCCTGCTCGCCGCCCGCCGCACCCGCACCCGGCTGCGGATGCTGGTCGCCGCCGCCCTGGTATTCGGCCTGCTGGAGGTCCTGGCCTCGGCCGCCCCGACCTTCTGGATCTTCGCCATCCTCCTGGTGCCGATCGGCGTGTTCGGCCTGACCTTCAACACCACCGCGAACGCCACCGTCCAACTCGCCACCGACCCGGTCATGCGCGGCCGGGTGATGAGCCTCTACATGATGGTCTTCGTGGGCGGCACCCCGCTGGGCGGCCCGGTCATGGGCTGGGTCACCGACACCTTCGGCGCCCGCGTCGGCTTTCTGTCCGGCGGCCTGGTCTCCGCCGCCGGCGCTGCCGGCGTCGGACTGGTGCTCGCCCGGGCCGGCGGCCTGCGGCTGCGGGTGAACCTGCGGGCCGGCCGCGACAAGAGCCGCCCGCTGATCGCCCTCGTGCCCCGTGCCCCGCGCCCCGGAGCGCCGGTCGAGACCGGCACCGCGATGGCGGACCCGGCGCTTGACGCGGCGGGGCACGACCCGGCGGCCGGTGCCGAAGGCACTTCCGGGCAGGGCGTCTCGCAGCAGGGCAGTCCCGAACAGGTCACCTCGGACCGCGGCACGCCCGGCGCCGAACCGAGCCCCTCCGGCTCTTCCGGCAACCGGCTGACCTCCGCGGCATGAGGCTCTTCACGGCGGTCCTGCCGCCCTCCGCCGCGGTGACCGAACTCACCACGGCGCTCGCACCCCTGCGGCGCCTGCCCGGCGCCCAGGACCTGCGGTGGACCGCCACCGCGGGTTGGCACCTCACCCTCGCCTTCCTCGGTGAGGTGCCCGACGACGTACGCCCCGAACTCGACGAACGCCTCGGCCGCGCCGCCCGCCGGCACGATCCACTCACCCTGCGGCTGGCCGGCGGCGGCCACTTCGGTGGCAGCGCTCTGTGGATCGGCGCCGAGGGCGACCTGCCGGCCATGGGCCGCCTCGCCGGGTCGGTACGGGCCGCGGGCCGTCGCGTCGGGGTGCCCCACGACGCCGAGCAGCACGCCTTCCGCGCCCACCTGACCCTCGCCCGCGTCCCGCGCTCCGCCCGGGTGCCGCTGCGGCCCTTCGCGGACGCACTGGCCACCTTCCGCGGCTCGCCCTGGACCGCCGGCACCCTGACCCTGGTCGCCAGCACCCTTCCGAGCTCCGGCGTACCTGGCGAGCAGCCCCGCTACGACACCGTGGCCACCTGGCCGCTCGGTCGAACCCCGGCCCCGGGCGGCGGACCGGCCGCCACGGACGGCTAACCTCGAAGCGTGGACCCCAAGACCCGTACCCGTGTGATGACCGCCGCCTTCGTCCTGATGCTGGCGGTGGTGGTCGTGGCCGCCGCGGTCCACTGACCCCGGCGCCCACGCACACCGCTACGGCGTGTCCGCAAGCCCCGCCTGCGCGCCCGCCGCCTCTGCTTCCAGAGCCACCAGAGCCACCAGGGCTACCAGGCGAAGGACTCCGGGGACGGACCGGGGCCCGGGAAGATCTCGTCCAGGGACGCCAGGAACTCCTCCGACAGCTTCAACTCCACTGCCCGCAGGGCCGAGTCGAGCTGCGCCTGCACCCGCGGACCCACGATCGGCCCGGTCACGCCCGGCCGGGTCAGCAGCCACGCCAGGCCCACGTCACCGGGGTCGACGCCGTGCTTGTCACACAGGTCTTCGTACGCCTGGATCTGTTCCCGCTGCTGCGGCGACTTCAGCGCGTCCGCACTGCGGCCCGTGGTGGAGCGTGCCCCGCCGCCCTCACGCTGCTTGCGCAGCGCCCCGCCGAGCAGACCGCCGTGCAGCGGAGACCACGGGATCACCCCGAGGCCGTAGTGCTGCGCGGACGGGATGACCTCCATCTCCGCGTCCCGCACCGCCAGGTTGTACAGGCACTGTTCGCTGACCAGACCGAGCGAATTGCGCCTGGCCGCGGCTTCGTTGGCCTGGGCGATGTGCCAGCCGGCGAAGTTGCTGGACCCGGCGTAGAGGATCTTGCCCTGCTGCACCAGGACGTCGATCGCCTGCCAGATCTCCTCCCACGGTGTGTTCCGGTCCACGTGGTGGAACTGGTAGATGTCGATGTGGTCGGTGCCGAGCCGCTTGAGGCTCGCCTCCACCGCGCGGCGGATGTTCAGCGCGGACAGCCGATCGTAGTTGGGCCAGTCGGCGTCCTCGGCAGCCATGTCCCCGTAGACCTTGGTGGCCAGCACGACCTTGTCCCGGCGGCCGCCGCCCTGCGCGAACCAGCTGCCGATGATTTCCTCGGTGCGGCCCTTGTTCGCGCCCCAGCCGTAGACGTTGGCGGTGTCGAAGTAGTTGATCCCGGCGGCGAGAGCCGAGTCCATGATGGCGTGGCTGTCCGCCTCGTCGGTCTGCGGACCGAAGTTCATCGTGCCGAGAACCAGGCGGCTGACCTTGAGGCCGGAACGTCCGAGCTGTGTGTACTCCATGGCCTCAAGCCAAGCTCTTGGAGTGCGCTCGAATCAAGAGGGGCACTCGGTCGCCGAGCCTTCTGCGACCGGATGGCACGCTTGGCCCATGCGTACGTACCTCCCGGCTGCCGCCTCCGGTGCCGCCCTCGTCCTGAGCTGCGCCTCGGTCACGCCCGCGATCGCCGACAGCGGGCCGACGGTGGCCTTCCGGATCGGCGACCCGCGGATCACCGAGTCCAGCGGCCTGGCCGCCAGCCGGCTGCACCCGGGGATGTACTGGACGCACAACGACAGCGGTGACGGGCCCTACGTCTACGGCATCGACGCGGCCACCGGGAAGACCGTCGCCACCCTCACCATGCGCGGTGTCCACGCCCGTGACGTGGAGGCGATCTCGCTGGGCCCCGGCGGCGACCTGTATGTCGCGGACACCGGTGACAACCTCAACTCCTGGCCCGAGGTGTGGATCTACCGCTTCCCCGAACCGCACGACCTGACCAGCCGGACCGTCGACGTCGCCCGCTTCACCATCCGGTACGAAGACGGGTCCCGCGACGCCGAGGCACTGATGGTGCAGCCCACGACCGGCCGGGTCTACATCGCCAGCAAGAACCAGAAGGGTGGCCACCTCTACGAGGGCCCCGCCGAGTTGAGCACCGACGGTGTGAACGTCTTCCGTCGCATCGGAGACGTCCCCTGGGTGACGGACGGCGCCTTCTCCCCGGACGGCAGCCGCCTGGTGCTGCGCGGCTATCTCTGGTCCGCCGACTACCGCTGGGCCGACGGCCGGCCTCACAAGATCGGCTCCCTCACCGTGCCCATCCAGCCGCAGGGCGAGTCCGTCACCTTCACCCGCGACGGCCGCTCGCTGCTGTACGGCAGCGAGGGCAGGGACAGCAAGGTCTGGAAGGAGGCGCTCAGCGGCGAGGAACTGCCCGACGACGTCACGGCGGCCGCCAGCGCCACTTCGCGCGCGGACGCCACCCCGACCGGGGCTTCCTCGGCCGGGCCCGGCCGGACGCCGCCGCCCGCCGACGGAACCAGCACCAAGAAGGCCGCCAACTCCGGTGGGCGGGCGATCGGTTTCGTCGTACTCGCCGGCATCGCCGCCGCCGGGTACGGCCTGCGCAGACTGCTGCGCCTGCGCCGCAGGCCCGACTGACATGCCGGCATGCCGTTTCGCCGTGCCACCCGCGAGGCCGCCGCCGTGCGGCGGCCTCGCGAGCGGGTCAGCATGTCACCGCAGCGGTCAGAGCTGCCCGATCACGTAGTCGATGCACGCGGTGAGCGCTTCGACGTCGGACGGCTCGACGGCCGGGAACATCGCGATCCGGAGCTGGTTGCGGCCCAGCTTGCGGTAGGGCTCGGTGTCCACGATGCCGTTGGCCCGCAGCACCTTCGCCACCGCGGCGGCGTCGATGCCGTCCTCGAAGTCGATGGTGCCGACGACCTGGGAGCGCTGCCCGGGGTCTGCGACGAACGGCGTCGCGTACGACGCCTTCTCCGCCCAGCCGTACAGCCGCGAGGAGGAGTCGGCGGTGCGCTTGACCGCCCAGTCCAGACCGCCCTGGCCGTTGATCCACTCGAGCTGCTCCTTGAGCAGGAACAGGGTGGACAGCGCGGGGGTGTTGTAGGTCTGGTTCTTCAGCGAGTTGTCGATCGCGGTCGGCAGGTCGAAGAACGCCGGGATGTGCCGGCCCGATTCGGCGATCGACGCGGCACGCTCCAGGGCGGTCGGCGAGAACACCGCCAGCCACAGCCCGCCATCGGCGGCGAAGGACTTCTGCGGCGCGAAGTAGTACACGTCGGTCTCGGTGATGTCGACCGGAAGGCCGCCCGCACCGGAGGTGGCGTCCACCACGACGAGCGCGCCGTCGTCCGCGCCCGCGACCCGGCGGATCGGCGCCGCGACGCCCGTGGACGTCTCGTTGTGGGTCAGGGCGTATACGTCGACGCCCGCCTCCGCCACCGGCTCCGGGTGGGTGCCCGGCTCGGACTTCACGATCGTCGGGTCCGCCAGCCACGGTGCCTGTTGCGACGCCTTCGCGAACTTCGACGAGAACTCGCCGAACGACAGGTGCTGCGACTTGGCGCTGATCAGCCCGTGAGTGGCGATGTCCCAGAACGCGGTGGACCCGCCGTTGCCGAGTACCACCTCGTAGCCTTCAGGGAGCGAGAACAGCGCGCGCACGCCGTCCCGGACCTGCCCGACCAGGTTCTTCACCGGCGCCTGGCGGTGAGAGGTGCCCAGCAGGGACGTCCCGGTGGCGGCCAGCGCGTCGAGCGCCTGCGTCCGCACCTTGGAGGGACCCGACCCGAACCGTCCGTCGGCGGGCTTGATGTCAGCGGGGATCTCAATATCGGCCACGCCCGCAGCGTAGTCCGTTACGGGCCTATTGCCGTCGGCGTTCCATCCGATGAGACGGCGCGTCGTCCACCTGTGGTAGCAGCGGGCGGGGGAGCCGTACGCACCCGCCGGGCCCCCGCGCGGCAAGCTGGACCTATGACGGTTGCCATGCCCCCCGGGGCCGAGCGGGCACTACGCGCGGCGGTACGCGGCGAGGTCGCGTGCGACGCCGGTACACGCGCGCTGATGACGATGGACGCGTCCAACTACCGCCGGGTGCCGCTGGCGGTAGTCGCGCCCAAGGACGCCGACGACGTGGCCGCGGCACTGGCGGTGTGCCGCGAGCACGGCCTGCCGGTGGTGCCGCGCGGCGGCGGCACGTCCATCGCCGGACAGGCCACCGGCACCGGCGTCGTCCTGGACTTCACCCGGCACATGAACCGGGTCCTCGCACTGGACCCCGACGCGCGCACCGCCCGAGTACAGCCGGGTGTGGTGCTCGACGATCTGCGGGCCGCGGCCGGCCGGCACGGACTCACCTTCGGCCCCGACCCGTCCACCCACAGCCGCTGCACCCTGGGCGGCATGATCGGCAACAACGCCTGCGGCGCGCACTCGGTGGCCTGGGGCACCACCGCCGACAACGTGCGCGCCCTGGACGTGCTCACCTACCGGGCCGAGCGGGTCCGGCTCGACGGCGCCCTCACCGCCGACGCGCCGCCCCGACTGCGCGACGGCCTGCGGTCCCTGGCCGACGACCATCTGGCGCTGCTGCGCACCGGCTTCCCGCAACTGCCGCGCCGGATCTCCGGCTACGCCCTCGACCGGCTGCTGCCCGAGCACGGCCGCGACGCGGCCCGGGCCTTCACCGGGAGCGAGGGCACCCTCGGGGTGCTCACCGAGGCGACCGTACGGCTGGTCCGGGCGCCGGCCGCACGGGTGCTCGCCGTCCTCGGTTACCCCGACGAGTCCGCCGCCGCGGACGCCGCGCATCTCCTGCTGCCGCACGGCCCGTTGACGGTGGAGGGGATGGCCGCCGACCTGGTCGGGGCGGCCGGCCGGTCCCTGCCGCGCGGCGGGGCCTGGCTCTTCGTCGAGGTCGGCGGCGACGACCCGGACGACGCGCTGGTCCACGCGCGGGAGTTGTGCGGCGCGGCCGAGGGCATGACCGGTCATGCCCTGGTCACCGATCCGGCCCGGCAGCGCTCCCTGTGGCGGATCAGGGAGGACGCCGCCGGCACCGCCACCCGGATGCCCGACGGCACCGAGGCGTGGCCGGGCTGGGAGGACTGCGCGGTGCCTCCGGCCCGACTGGGCGCGTATCTGCGGGAATTCCGCGCCCTGCTGGCCGAACACGGGCTGCGCGGCACGCCCTACGGCCACTTCGGCGACGGCTGTGTCCACGCACGCATTGACTTCGACCTGGTGGACAAGGCCGGGGTCGCGCGCTTCCGTCGCTTCTCCGAGGCCGTCGCGGACCTGGTCGTCTCGCACGGCGGCTCGCTCTCCGGCGAACACGGCGACGGGCAGGCACGCGCCGAGTTCCTGCCGAAGATGTACGGCCCGGAGTTGATCGCTCTCTTTGCAGTTTTCAAGGACCTCTGGGACCCCGACGCCGGGATGAATCCGGGGATGCTCGTGCGTCCCGCGACCAGTGTCAGCAATTTGCGGTTCTCGGTGCTACCCCCTTCGAATGGCTGGAGGGTCGACATGGAATTCACACGAACAGGTGATAGAGGTGATTTTCCGGCCGCGGTCCGGCGCTGTGTCGGCGTCGGGAAGTGCCGTACGGCGACGCTTCCGGAGGGCGGTTCGGACGTCATGTGCCCGTCATTCCGGGCGACCGGCGAGGAGCGCCACTCCACACGGGGCCGCGCCCGGCTGCTGCACGAAATGCTCGCCGGCGAGCTGATCAAGGACGGCTGGCGCTCCACGGAAGTACGCGACGCGCTCGATCTTTGCTTGTCCTGCAAGGGTTGTCGCAGTGACTGCCCGGTCGAAGTCGACATGGCCACGTACAAAGCGGAGTTCCTGCACCACCACTACCGGGGGCGGCTGAGGCCGCGCTCGCACTACGCGATGGGCTGGCTCCCGGTGTGGTTGCGCTGGTCCGCGCCGCTCGCGGGCCCGCTCAACTTCCTTGGCAGGGTACCGACAACGAGCTGGTTGGCGAAACGCCTCGCGGGCATTGCCGACGAGCGGAAAATGCCCGAACTCGCGTCCGAGACATTCACTCGATGGTGGCATAGGTCCGACACGGACGGGCTAACCGACGGGCCGGCCGAAGGTCTCGCGGACCCCGGCGGAGCTGCCGGAGCCGCCCGACCCGAGCCTTCCGGAACCGCCCGAGCCAGGCCCGAAGGCCGCGACGTCGTCCTGTGGCCCGACACCTTCACCGACCACCTCGCGCCCGAGGTCGGCCGCGCCGCGGTCCGGGTGCTGCGGGCCGCGGGCCTGCGCGTGCGCATCCCTGACGCGCAGGTCTGCTGTGGCCTCACCTGGGTGTCCACCGGCCAACTCACCCACGCCAAGGCCGTCATGCGCCGTACCCTCGACCGGCTCGCACCGCTCCTCGACGCCGGCGTGCCGCTGGTCGTGCTCGAACCGAGTTGTGCCGCAGCGCTCCGCGCCGACCTGCCCGAACTCCTCGGCGCCGACGACCCGCGCGCTGCCCGTCTCGCCGCGTCCGTACGTACCTTCGCGGAAACGCTGGAGGAGTACGCGCCGAACTGGGTGCCTCCGCGGTTGGACCGGGCCGTCACCGGTCAGACCCACTGCCACCAGCACGCCGTGCTCGGCGACGCGGCCGACCGCAGGCTGCGGGAGCGGGCCGGACTGACCGGTGCCCTGGTCGGCGGCTGCTGCGGTCTGGCCGGCAACTTCGGCTTCGAAGAAGGCCATTACGAGGTGTCGGTGGCCTGCGCGGAGGAGGCGCTGCTGCCCGCGGTCCGGGCGGCCGAACCCGGCACCGCCGTCCTGGCCGACGGCTTCTCCTGCCGCACCCAGATCGCCCAGCTCGCCGGAGTCCGGGCCCGCCATCT
>NZ_JACEGK010000245.1:0-11297 GCF_056859195.1 Streptomyces sp. NH27 | reverse complement strand
GCCTGCGCCACCGTGTGCGCCGCCGCCCCGGCGAACGCCTCGCCGATCTCCGTGTCGAGCCGGCACACCTCGTCCATGCCCACCCGCCCGGGTGGCAGCGCCCGCGCGTTCCGGGCGCGCAGCGCACCGTCGTAGGGTGTGGCGCCGGTGTGCGCCACCGCGGCCTCCAACACGCCGTCCCTGATGTGCAGTTCCACCACGGCGGTGTCGATCGCGTCGTGCGAGGTGCCGCTGATCATGCCCAGTACGCGCAAGGCTGGTCCTCCGAACTCGTCTTCGTGGATGGGGCGGTGGGTGGGGCGATGGGTGGCGCCCGCGCGCTGCGCGCGATGCCGCTCGCGGCCGGCGACGGCACGAGGTGGCATCAACTCCCTTCCCGCACAGTGAAGTTCACCAGCAGTGGACGTGTCCCGTGGGCGCGGTCGCCGTGCGGGCGGGGTTCTGCCACCGACGCGGCGGGAACCGGCGGGAGCCGGGCCGAAGCGGCGGTCCGCCGGAAACCAGGGCGCACCGTAGCCCGACAAGGCGGTCTCGCACCAGAGTGTCCGGTTCCGCAAACACGCAGTTCAGATGGGCGTGTTCAGTGACAGTGAACTTTCCTGTGCGTGATTGCCGCCAGGGGTGTGCGGCTGTCAGCCTGCGTCCGCCGCCCGGGCACGGACCGCCGCGACCGCCGTCGGCTCCGCGGGCGGCACGGCTGTCGGCCGCGCCCAGCACAGAGAGCAGGTACCCCGCACATGCGACGCCACTTCCGAACCACCGCCGCACTCGCCACGCTGCTCCTCGCCGCCGCCTGCGGCTCGGGCGGCGGCTCCGGCCAGAAGGACCAGAGTGCCTCCGCCTCCGGCAAGCTCACCGTCTGGCTCCAGGTGGACGCCCAGAACCTGTGGCCCAAGTCCGTGGCCGCCGCCACCGCCGACTTCAACAAGAAGTTCCCCAAGGTGAAGGTGTCGGTGCAGTACCAGGCGTGGGCCGACCACCTCACCAAGTTCGACGCCTCGGCCCAGGCGGACAAGGTGCCGGACGTGATCGAACTGGGCAACAGCGAGACCGCGCAGTACCTCCAGGCCGGCGCGTTCACCGACCTCACCGCGCAGAAGTCGACCTTCGACGGCAGCGCCCGGTGGCAGAAGGGCCTCGCCGACGCCTGTGCGTACAACGGCAAGCTCTACTGCGTCCCGTACTACGGCGGCACCCGCGCGGTCGTCTACCGCAAGGACCTGTTCGCCGCGGCCGGCATCACCCAACCGCCCAAGGACTGGAAGGGGTTGATGGCCGACGTGCACACCCTGATGGCCGAGCACAAGGGCGAGCAGGGCTTCTCCGCGTTCTTCCTGCCCGGCCAACACCCTTACGGCGCGCTGCCGTTCGTCTACGACAACGGCGGCCAGATCGCCTCCCAGGGCTCCGACGGCAAGTGGAAGTCGGACCTGAACTCACCGGCCGACGTCCAGGGGCTCAAGAACTGGAAGGCGTTGATGGACGCGGGGATGCGCGGCGACCGCAGCGGCGACGACCTCGGCGCCGTGCCCGCGCTGGTGGCCGGCAAGGCGTCGATGAGCTTCTCCACCAACGGCCAGCTGGTGCAGGTCTACAACAAGGACACCGGCGACCCGAAGCTGAAGGGCAAGGTCGGCTCCTTCCCGATGCCCAGTCCCACCAAGGAGGGGTCGTACGCGCCGCCGTACATGGGTGGTTCGGTGCTCGCGGTGACCGCGAAGAGCAAGGAGCAGAAGTGGGCCGAGCAGTGGGTCAGGGACTACACCTCCACGGCCCGGGAGAAGGAGTTCCTGGCCGGCGGCTTCCTGGCCAACACCCTCGACCTGACGTCCAACGATCCTGAGCGCGCCGGCTACTTCGTCGGTCTGGAACAGAGCTGGAACGTGCCGCCCGCCAAGAACTGGGCGCAGGTCGAGAAGAACCTGACGATCAAGCAGATGCTCGCCGCCATCGCCACCGGAAAGATGAGCATCCAGGACGCGACCACGTCGTACGGCAAGAAGATGGAGCAGACCCTGAACGCCTCCTGACCGGCCCGGCCGGTCGGGCCGCGGCCGGACCGGCCCCTCCTCGCACGGATGGACCGTCCTGATGACAATCCTCGCCCGCCCCCGCGATCCCGTGTCCGCCGCGAAGGCCCCGTCCACCCGGCGGCGCGCGGACCGCGCTCCGTATCTGCTGATCGCGCCGTCCCTGGTGGTGCTGCTCGGCGTGCTCGCCTACCCGCTGGTGAAGGTGGTGATCCTCTCCACGCAGAAGTGGGGGGTCGCGCAGATCTTCAGCGCGTCGGGCGCCCCGTCCTTCGTCGGTTTCGACAACTACACGACGCTGCTGGGCGATTCGGAGTTCTGGACGGTCCTGCTGCGCACGGTGGTGCTCACCGCCGCCATGGTGGGGCTCTCCATGGGAGTCGGCTTCGCGGTGGCGCTGCTGATGCTGCGGGTGCCGGCCTGGTGCCGGCACGGCATGACCTTCGCGCTGGTGATGGCCTGGTCGGTGCCCAGTTTCATCTCGACCGAGGTCTTCCAGTGGCTGACGGAGTACAACTCCGGTGTCGTCAACTGGGCGTTGGGCACCCAGCCGCACAACTGGTACACCAACGCCACCCAGGGACTCGCGGTGGCGACCGCGGTCGTGGTGTGGGGCGCCGTGCCGCTCATCGCGGTCACCCTCTACGCGGGGCTGACCCAGATCCCGGCCGAACTGGTCGAGGCCGCGCGGATGGACGGCGCCGGCCCCTGGGCGGTCTTCCGCCACATCACCGTGCCCGTGCTGCGCCCGCTGCTGGCCATGCTGACCACCCTGTCGGTGATCTGGGACTTCCAGGTGTTCAACCAGATCTGGATCCTGCGCAACGGCGCCCCGTCCTCCGACTACTACACCCTCGGCATCTACGCCTACGTGAAGGCGTACGGCGCGCACGACTACGGGCTGTCCTCGGCGACCGCGGTGCTCACCGTCGTCGCGCTGCTCGGCGTGATGGTCGTCTACCTGCGCCAGATCGCGAAGATCGGAGACGTCTCATGAAGCGCGGCCCCAGGTCCGGCGCCACCACCGTCTGGACCGCGCTGGGTGTCCTGGTCATCCTGGTGTGGATCTTCCCGGTGTACTGGATGGCGACCACCGCCTTCAAGTCCACCGGCGCGATGGCCGCGGACCCGCCGCAGCTGTGGCCGCACTCGCCCACCCTCGTGCACTTCCGGCGGGTGGTGAACGACCCGCTGTTCTGGGACGCGGTCACCAACAGCGCGATCGTCACCGGGATCACGGTGCCGATCGCCGTGCTGGTCGCCTTCGGCTCCGCGCTCGCCATCGCCCGCTTCCGGTTCCGCGGCCGGGGCACCTATCTGAGCGCGGTGATGCTGGTGCAGATGGTGCCCCATGTCGCGCTGGTCGTCCCGGTCTTCCTCACCCTCAGCGACGTGGGGCTGTCCGACTCGCTGCCGGGTCTGGTGATCACCTACCTGGCGTTCATCCTGCCGTTCGCGGTATGGACGCTGCGCGGGTTCATCGCCTCGGTGCCGAGGGAACTGGAGGAGGCCGCGATGACCGACGGCTGCACCAGGATGGGCGCCTTCCGGCGGATCATCCTGCCGCTGACGCTGCCCGGCCTCATCGCGACCTCGGTCTACTCGATGATCCTGGCCTGGAACGAGTACCTCTTCGCCTACTTCCTGCTGGCCAGCCCCGACAAGTACACCGTCCCGCTGTGGCTGACCCACTTCGTGACCAGCGAGGGCACGGACTACGGTGCGGTGATGGCCGGTTCGGTGATCGTCTCGGCACCGGTGGTGGTCTTCTTCATGCTGATCCAGCGCCATCTGGCGGCCGGACTCACCGCGGGCGCGGTCAAGGGCTGAGGCACGGGCACGGCTGAGGCTGAGGCACGGACGGAGGCAAGGGCTGAGGCACGGACGGGGGCAAGGGCTGAGGCACGGACGCGGTCGAGGCCGAGGCACGGACGGGGGCGCCGGCGGCAACGGCCCGCGGGCGCCCCCCAAGTGGCCCGGTGAAGGTTTCACCCTGGCCGAGGGCGTCGCCGCAGCTCCGGACCGGCGCCTGTGGCGTAGGCCATTGGCGGTGGCCGGCCCCTCTTCCACGGCGCGGTGAGCAGGGCGTACGGTCCGAGGTGTGTCATGGACGCGGCAATGACGTCCACCCCTTGACGCACCGGAAGAGGCACCCATGGACGCATCACACAGCCTGCCCGTCCGCCGCCGTACGGTCCTGACCGCAGCGGGCGCCGCCGTGGCCGCGGCCTCCACCACCGCCGCGCACGCCTCGGCCGCCGAGCGGACCCGGGTCGGCCCCGCCGCGCTGACCGCACGTCAGACCGCGGGCCAGCGGGTCATCTACTCCTACCCCGGCCTCACCGTGCCCGCCGCGCTGTTGACGACGATCAGCGCGGGCGAGGCGGCCGGCGTCATCTTCTTCGGCGATAACATCTCCAGCGAGAGCCAGATCACCTCGGTCATCAAGCAGCTGGTGCAGGCCAACGCGTCCAGCCCGGTGCGGGCGCCGCTGCTGCTGATGACCGATCAGGAAGGCGGCCAGGTGCGCCGGCTGCCCGGCGCGCCCACCCTGTCGGAGAAGCAGGTCGGCGAGGCGTCGCAGCCGCAGACGGCCGCCACCCAGGCCGGCACCGGCGCCGGCCAGAACCTCGGCGGCGTCGGGATGAACGTCAACCTCGCGCCCGTGCTCGACGTCTACTACACCGCCGGCAACTTCGTCGACAAGTACCAGCGCTCCTTCAGCAACGACCCGAGCACCGTCTCCAGCCTCGGAGAGGCGTTCATCAACGCCCAGCAGGGCACCGGGGTCGCCGCCACCGCCAAGCACTTCCCCGGCCTCGGCGCCGCCACCGCCACGCAGGACACCGACGCCGGCCCGGTCACGCTCACCCAGAGCCTGTCGAAACTGCGGAGCGTCGACGAGGTCCCGTACCAGGCCGCGATCGCCGCGGGCGTCCAACTCGTCATGGTCTCCTGGGCCGTCTACACCGCCCTCGACGCGTCCGCGCCCGCGGGCCTGTCCGCCGCCGTCGTGCAGCAGGAACTGCGCGGCCGGCTCGGCTACACCGGCGTGACGGTCACCGACGCCCTGGAGGCCGGCGCGATCAGCTCCTCCTACAGCACCGCGAAGCGGGCCCTGCTCGCGGCCGGCGCCGGGATGGACCTGCTGCTGTGCTCGGCCCGCGCCACCTCCCAGGGCGACGCCGCCGCGCAGGCCCTCGCCGACGCCTACACCAGCGGCCAGCTCCCGGCCGCCGACTTCGACGCGGCCGTCCAGCGCGTCACCGCGCTGCGCACGTCCCTGTCCTGAACCCCGGCCGCGCGGCGGCCACTTCTGAGTCCGCCACGAGGCAAGGTGGTGACCGCCGTGGAACCGATGCTGTCCCGGCTGCCGGCCGCCTTCTGGCGGGTCCGCTACGTCGGCGCCCGCTTCCCGGGGTCGGCGGCCGTGGCCGACCGGCCCGGCCTCGCCGCGGGCGCCAACTGCCAGTTGTTCGCCTACGCCGTGCTCGGCCACTTCGGCGCCGCCCCGCCCGCGCTGCGCTCCGGCGACCTGTGGGACGACGTACGGGCCACCGTGCGCGTCCCGGTCGCCCGCCCCCTCGACCTGCTCTTCTTCAACGCCGTGGACGACGCCTACGGCGCCCACCTCGGCGTCTGGACGGATGACGGCCGGGTCCTGCACCTCTGCGAGGAGATCGGACGGCCCGCCGTGTGGAGCCCGGCCGACTTCGCCGCGCGCGAGCGCTACCGGTGCCTGGTCGGCGTCAAGCGGGTCCTCACGGCCGGCGGGCGCGGAAGCGGACCCGGCTGCCGCGGGGGTCCTGCCGTACCTCCACGTCGGTGAACCCGGCGGCGGCGAGCCGGGCCGGCAGCCGCTCGGGCACCAGCGTGTTCATCGTGTCGCCGATGTGCAACAGCCGGAAGCGCAGGCCGGGTTGGCTGTCGCTGCCGGCGAACACCCCGCCGGGCCGCAGTACCCGCAGGGCCTCGGCGAAGATCCGGTCCTGGAGCGCAGGGGTCGGCACATGGTGCAGCATCGTGAAGCAGACCACCGCGGAGAACGCCCGGTCCGGCAGCGGCATCGCGGACGCGTCGGCGTGCACGATCCGCGCCCGCTCGCCGTAGTCGTGCTCCAGCAGCCGCGCGGTGGAGTCGTCGATCTCGACCGCCGTCAGGCGGGGCACGCGCTCCACGAGTACCCGCAGGTTGGCCCCGTAGCCGGGCCCCAGCTCCAGCACGTCGGTGCCCAACTCGACGTCCTCCAGGGCCCAGGGCAGGATCTGCTCCTCGGTGGTCCGCGCCCACTTCCGCGAACTGCACAGTCTCCGGTGCGCTGCGTTCATCGGCATACTGCGACGGTAGACCGGACACCTGCCGTCCTGCTGCCTGCGACCCGCCAATCCATGCCGCCAACAGGACAGCCCGCCGCCGCCCGCGATCCGCACCGTCCCCGGCCACCGGTCATCGGGCGTTCGGCACGCCGGGTTCGCTGTTCGCTGTTCGCGTACGGGCCCGGGTGCGCGGACGGCGCGCGGCATCATGGGCGGATGAGCGACGACACGGCGGTCCGCCGCCTCGATCTCGGCTACTTCGTCCGGCCCGCCGCCGAGACCGGCGGCACGCAGCCGCGGGTCGAACCCGTGCTCGCGTACCTCGTCCGGCACGAGCAGGGGCTGCTGCTGTTCGACACCGGCATCGGTGCCGCCGACCCCGAGACCGAGGCCCACTACCGGCCCCGGCGGCGGGAGTTGGCGAGCGCGCTCGCGGATGCGGGAGTCCGTCTCACGGACATCGACCTGGTGGTCAACTGCCACCTGCACTTCGACCACTGCGGCGGCAACCGGCTGCTGGGCCGCACACCGATCCTCGTGCAGGAGACGGAACTGGCCGCCGCCCGCCAGGAGGGCTACACCTTCCACGAGTTGGTCGACTTCCCCGGCGCGACCTACGAGGAGTTCGCCGGCGAGGCCGAAGTCTGGCCCGGGGTGCGGATCGTGCCGACCCCCGGCCACACCGAGGGGCACCAGTCGCTGGTGGTCCAGCAGCGCGACGGCACCGTGGTCGTGGCCGGCCAGGCGCATGACTTCGCCACGCACTTCACCGCCGACCACCTGGCCCGCCAGGCAGAACTCGACGGCGTGCAACCGCCGTTGCCCGGCTACCGCCCCTGGCTGGACCGGCTCGCCGACTTCGACCCGCGCCGCGTGCTGTTCGCCCACGACTGCGCGGTCTGGGAACCCGGGCGCACCGCGGGCGACAGCATCCGCTGACCGCCCCAGGGCGCCCGCGCGTCCGTCCCGTCTGCCCTGCCGCTCACGGCGACCGCGGCCCGTCGCCGCCCTCCGCACCCGGCTTGCGCGGCCCATGCGCCGTACCGCCTGAAACCCCGCCGCCCGAAGACCCGCCGCCCGAACCCCCGTTGCCCGTCGCCGTACCGGCGCTCTCGTTCTCGTCGACCTCCTGGACGCCGCGTTGTAGCCCCAGCCACGCCGCGATCGCCGCCGCGGCCATGATCCCGGCCATCACGTAGAAGACCGTCCTGGTGGAGTACGCGAAGTCCAGGCGGACGAAGTGCGGGATGGACGAGTTGCCCTGGGTGGAGCGGTGGGCCTGGGAGAGGTGGTGCGCCTCGGAGTTCGCCTGCGCGGCGGGCACCCCCTGGCCGATCAGGGAGGAGCGCAGGTGGGACTCGAAGCGGGCCACCGAGATCGTGCCGAGCACCGCCAGGCCCAGGCTCGCGGAGTAGTTCCGTACCGTCTGGGTGATGCCGGTGGCCTCGCCGTAGGACAGCCGGGAGGCCCGGTTGACCGCGTCGGTGCTCGCCGGGGTGAGCATGAGGCCCATCCCCGCGCCGGCGATCACGATGTACCACTCCTGGTCGCCGAAATCGAGGTCGGTGACCTTGCCCGCCAGCAGGTAGAAACCCACCGCGCAGATCGCGCAGCCCAGCACCACCGGGCGCTTGGCACCGCCGCGGTCCAGCATCCGCCCGCCGAACTGCGAGGCGATCACGAAGCCGATGAAGAAGTAGAGCAGGTACAGCCCGGCACCGGACGCGGACTTGCCGAGCGAGATCTGCGCGTACTCGCTGGCGAAGAAGAAGTACGGGATGAACACCAGCATCGCGATGCCGAGCACCAGGTTCTCCACGGCGAAGGCACGGTTGGCGAAGATCCGCACCTGGATCAGCGGGGAGGAGGTGCGCAACTCCAGCCGGTAGAAGACCACCAGCAGCGCCACACCGACCACGATGCACACCCAGATGCCCGGGTTGGACCAGTGCCAGATCTGGGACTGCTGGAAACCGAAGACGCTCAGCCCGATGCCGGCCACGATCAGCGCCAGCCCGCGGTAGTCCATCGGGGCAGGCCGGTGCTCGGTGACCGGCTTCGACAGCGAGATCAGCACCAGGGCGATCACCGCGACCGGGATGTTCACCCAGAAGATGGACCGCCAGGTCCACTCGGTCAGCCAGCCGCCGAGGATCGGGCCGACCGCGGTCAGGCCGCCCGCGATGCCGAAGAACAGCGCCAGCGCCTTCCCGCGCTCGCGCAGCGCGAACGTCTGCACCACGATGCCCAGCGCGGCCGGGAACATCAGCGCACCGCCGAAGCCCTGCACCACCCGGAACGCCACGATCCAGGTCTGCGCCACGGCGCCCTTCGGGGTGAGCCCGCACAGCAGCGACGAGGTGGCGAAGATCAGCACGCCCAGCACCACCACCCGCCGGTGCCCGAGGGTGTCGGCGAGCCGCCCGCCGTACGCGAAGAACGCCGCCAGCGACAGCAGGTACGCGTTGACCGCCCACTGCACGCCGGTGCTGGACAGCTTCAGCTCGTTCTGGATCTCCGGGACGGCGATCGACACGATCGTCTGGTCGATGAAGGTCATCGCGACGGCGAAGATCATCGCGGCCAGCACGAGGTTCTTCGATCGCCCGCCGCGGTGGGCCGTGACCGCCATTCGCTCTCCTCACCCGCTCCTCGGGAGACCGTTCCGCTCCACCTTCTGCCACGGCGACAGGTCCCGCCAGCGACGGAAGACCGGACGGGATCGTCCGAAAGGGGACGGAAAGCGGGCGCTCGGGCCGCCCCCTGTGCCGGGTCGGGCAGCGGAGATGTCAGGATGGAGCCCATGGACAACAAGGACAACGTCTACTTCGACATCTCCATCGACGGTGCGCCTGCCGGGCGGATCGTCTTCCGCCTGTTCGACGACGTCGTGCCGAAGACCGCACGCAACTTCCGTGAGCTGGCCACCGGCGAGCAGGGCTTCGGATACGCGGGCTCCGCCTTCCACCGTGTCATCCCGGAGTTCATGCTCCAGGGCGGCGACTTCACCAGCGGCGACGGCCGCGGCGGCAAGAGCATCTACGGCAACAAGTTCGAGGACGAGAACTTCCAGCTGCGCCACGACCGCCCGTTTCTGCTGTCCATGGCCAACGCGGGCCCGAACAGCAACGGCTCGCAGTTCTTCGTCACCACCGTGGTGACGTCGTGGCTCGACGGCAAGCACGTCGTGTTCGGCGAGGTCGTCGAGGGCCAGGACCTGGTCAAGCAGATCGAGGGCAAGGGCTCGCGCAGCGGCGCCCCCAGCGCGAAGGTCGTCATCACCGAGTCCGGTACGGTCCCGGCCGCCAAGTCCATCTGACCTCGCACGGGCATTCGGCGCCCCCGCAGCGGAACCTCCGCGGCGGGGGCACCGTACGTTCTGTCTGCCTGCCTGCCTGCCTGCCTGCCTGCCTGCCTGTCTGCCTGCTCGCCCCGCCTACCGTCCGGGCTCGGCGCGCAGGGCCGTGACCAGGTCGCGGGGCAGCCCGTGCGTGTCGTGCAGGTAGGCGTAGTCGTCCTCGCCGAGCGGTCCGGCGAAGCGGCGCTGGGACAGCACCCGTCGGCCCCGCTCCAGCTGGGAGGCGAACCGCCGCTCCTCGTCGAGCAGCACCTCGCGCACCCCGGGGCCGTGCGGCGGGCCCTGCGGGGGCAGGCCGAAGTGGCGCAGCGAGACCTCGACCGGCTCCGGCGGCAGGTCGCCGAGGGTACGGTCCGGGTCGTCGCGCCACAGCAGCGTCAGCACCCGGCGCACCAGCCGCCGCAGGACGTACCCGTGCCCGGTGGCGGCCGGCCGTACCCCGTCGGCCACGAGCACGGCGGCCGAGCGCAGGTGGTCGGCGACGACACGGTGCGTGGCCGGGTCGCCGCCCCACAGTCCGGGCAGCACCTCGCGCCAGGCGCCGAAGACGTCGGAGTCGTACACCGACGGCTTGCCCTGAAGGATCGTCACCAGCCGCTCCAGGCCCATGCCGGTGTCCACGCTGCCGCGCGGCAGCGGGTGCAGGCTGCCGTCGTCGTGCCGCAGCCAGCGCATCGAGACGTGGTTCCAGATTTCCACCCAGCGCGGGTCGGTACCGGGGGTGCCGGCCGGTTCGCCGTCGCCGGTCCACACGAAGATCTCCGAGTCGGGGCCGCACGGGCCGGTCGGGCCGTTGGTCCACCAGTTGTCCGGGCCGAGACGTTCCACCGGCACGCCCAGCTCGCGCCAGGCGCGCTCGGCGCCGGTGTCGGGGCCGGGCCCGTCGCCGGTGTCGGGCCCGAGGGCCCGCCGGAGCCCGTCGCCGGGGTGGCCGGTGTCGCCGTCGAAGACGGTGGCGTGCAGCCGGGCCGGCGGGATGCCGTAGCCGTCGACCAGCAGCTCATGGGCCCAGGTGATGCTGCGGGCGCTGTCGTAGTCGCCCAGTGACCAGGAGCCGAGCATCTGGAAGGCGGTCAGGTGGGTGGCGTCGCCGACCTCGTCCAGGTCGGTGGTGCGCAGGCAGCGCTGCACGTCGGCCAGGCGCACCCCGGCCGGGTGCGGGCGGCCGGTGAGGTACGGCGTGAGCGGGTGCATACCCGAGGTGGTGAAGAGCACCGGGTCGCCGGGCGGGCGCACCAGCGAGGCGCCGGGCAGCAGGTGGTGGCCGCGGTCGCGGTAGAAGTCGAGGAAGGTACGGACGGTCTGCTCGC
This sequence comes from Streptomyces sp. NH27, assembly GCF_056859195.1. NCBI lineage: Bacteria > Bacillati > Actinomycetota > Actinomycetes > Kitasatosporales > Streptomycetaceae > Streptomyces > Streptomyces sp. NH27. Next base: position 283 of record NZ_JACEGK010000245.1, on the reverse strand, counting down.
TGTCCATGGCGGTGGCCTTTCCGGGACGGGCGAGCGGAAAGCGGCCGCCGGAGGGCCGTGAACGAAGAGGAGCGCGAGCCACGCGCACCGGCGGACCGTTTCCGGTCGCCGGGGGAGTGGGGTGAGGTCAGGCGGCGGCAACCGGCGAGCTGGTCGCTCGCGCGGTCGCGGAGGTGGTGAGCGGCGTGACCTTCATGCTCCGACGGTAACAGCGCGGGTCCGGTGGGCGCCGCCGATTTTCCCCGCCCCCGGGTGGGTCCGGGTGTCCGGGCGGGTTCGGGGG
>NZ_JACEGK010000244.1:0-11344 GCF_056859195.1 Streptomyces sp. NH27 | reverse complement strand
CCTCCGGCGTGCGCTCCGGTCGGGTCCGCACCCACCCGCAGCGGCACAGCGGCCACAACGTCGATTAGTCCCTGTGGGCGGCCGGACGGGGGACCGTCCCGGGAAGGGGCTCAGCCGGTGACGAGTTTGCGGGCGGCCGCCGTGATGGAGGGGGCGCTGACGCCGGCGGCGTCGAGTTGCTCATCGGGAGTGGCCGACCCCGGCATGGCGTGGACGGCGAGCCGGGTCAGAAGCGGCATGGGATGCCCGTTCCCGAAGGACTCCAGAACGGCGTCGGCGAGCCCACCCTCGGGATGGTGGTCCTCGACGGTGACGAACCTCCCGGTCGCCTGCGCGGCAACCCGCAACGTCTGCACATCGACCGGCTTGATGGAGTAGAGGTCGATCACGCGGGCGCTGATCCCTTCGGCCGCGAGCTTGTCCGCGGCACCGAGCGCCTCGTGCACGGTGATCCCCGCACCGATGAGCGTGACCTGATCGTCGTCGCCCGCGCGCAGCACCTTGCTCCCGCCGATCGGGAAGGCTTCGTCAGGACCGTAGATCACCGGGAAGTCGCCGCGGCTGGCCCGCAGGTAGGTGACGCCGCGCCGCTCGGCCATGGCCGTGACGAGCTGCACGGTCTGGTTGGCGTCGCACGGGTAGAGCACGGTGCTGCCGTGGATCGCGCGCAGCATCGCGATGTCCTCCAGGCCCATCTGGGACGGGCCGTCCTCGCCGATGGAGACGCCCGCGTGGGTGCCGACCACGTTGAGGTCGGAGCGGGACACCGCGGCCATCCGCAGGAAGTCGTGCGCGCGGGTCAGGAACGCGGCGAACGTGCACGCGTACGGCGTCCACCCGCACACGCCGACGCCGACGGCCGCGCCGATCAGCTCCTGCTCGGCGATGTAGCACTCGATGTAGCGGTCGGGGTGACCGGCGGCGAAGAGCTGCGCCCTGGTGGAGTCGCCGACCTCGCCGTCGAGGGTGACGATGTCGCCGCGCCGGTCGCCGAGTGCCGCGAGCGTCTCGCCGAACGCGGTCCGGGTGGCGACGCTGCCGCCCTTGTCGTAACGGGGCAGGGCGGCGTCCGGGTCGGGCGCCGTGCGGGGCGGCCGTACGGCGTCGGCGGGCCCGTGGACCTGTACCCGCAGGTCGCGGCGGCCGCCCAGCTCGCGGATCGCGGCTTCGGCGTCGGGCAGCGGCTTGCCGTGCTTGCCCTCCTGGTTCTCCACGGCGGCCACACCCCGGCCCTTGCGGGTGCGGGCGATGATCGCGGTGGGGGCGCCGCGGTTGGTGCGGGCGGTCGCCATCGCCTGGTCGACCGCGTCCACGTCATGGCCGTCGATCTCCACGGTGTGCCAGCCGAACGCCCTGATCCGCCGGGCGTACGCCTCCAGGTCCCACCCGTGCCGGGTGGGGCCGCGCTGGCCGAGCCGGTTCACGTCGATGATCAGCGTGAGGTTGTCGAGCCCTTCCATCCCGGCCTGCTCGAACGCCTCCCACACCGATCCCTCGGCCATCTCGCTGTCGCCGCACAGCACCCACGTGCGGTACGGCAGGCGGTCCAGCCGGGCGCCCGCCAGCGCCACGCCGACGCCGATCGGCAGACCCTGGCCGAGCGAGCCGGTGGCCACGTCGACCCACGGGATCTTCGGCGTGGGGTGGCCCTCCAGCCGGCTGCCGAGCTTGCGGAAGGTGAGCAGTTCGTCGTCGGTGACGGCGCCGGCCGCCTTGTAGGCGGCGTACAGCAGCGGGGAGGCGTGGCCCTTGGACAGGATCAGGTGATCGTTGCCGGGGTGCTCCGGGTGGTCGAAGTCGTAGCGCAGATGGCGGGCGAGCAGCACCGCGAAGATGTCCGCGGCGGACATCGAGGAGGTGGGGTGCCCGGAGCCAGCGGCATCCGCGGCCCGGACCGCGTCCACTCTGAGCTGCTGCGCGAGTTCGGCGATCTGCGCGTCGCTGAGGACGGTGTCCTGCGTGACGGTGGGGGGCATCAGGTTTCCCTTCTCGCGACGGTCCCCCTTCGGTGCGGCTGCCCGAGCCCCTGGCGCGTAAACGGCCCGCCGCACCGGGCGCCCCTTCGTCCCTGCCGTCCGTCGAAGCCCACCACCGACAGGTGGTCCCGGAACGGACCGGGCCAGGCGCCCTGGAGGGTCAGGGGCACCCCAGAACGCGGTGGACGAGGGTGTCGCGTTCGGTCTGGGGGATCGCGGTCCAGCGCATCCCGCGAAGCGCACCCTCGAGCGCGAGAAGGGTGTGGGTGCAGGCGTCCTCCGGAAGTTCCGGGCGGATCTTCTCGAAGGCGCGGCCCGAGCCGAGCCGGCGCAGTTCGCCCGCGTCGTCCACTCCGGCGCGGCGCAGCCGATCCGCTAGCACCGCTCCGATGTTCGGCAGTTGCTGAAGGGAGTCCACGTCGTGCCTCCGTACAAGCCGGTGGTGAAGGTGGTGTGAGAGAGCGTCAGGGACCGGTGAGGCGTGTCCCGGGATGTCCGCTGGCGCCATCATGCACGCGCAGTGGTGCCCTTCCGGCCGATCGGCGGCTGACACGCCCGTGGTGGTCCCCCGCGCTGATGACCCCGGTCGGCCGCACGCCGCACCGGGCCCTCCCTCACACCTCCAGGTCGACCACCACCGGGGCGTGGTCGGAGGCACCCTTGCCCTTGCGCTCCTCGCGGTCCACATACGCGTCGGAAACCGCCTTCGCGAACGGCTCGTTGCCGTACACGAGGTCGATCCGCATGCCGCGGTTCTTCGGGAAGGCGAGCTGGCGGTAGTCCCAGTACGTGTACGGGTGGTCGTACTTCAGCGGGCGGGGCAGCACGTCGCTCAGGCCGGTGCCGCGCAGGGTGGTCAGCGCGGCGCGCTCGGCGGGCGTGACGTGGGTCGCGCCCTCGAACGCGGTGGTGTCCCACACGTCGGCGTCGGCCGGCGCCACGTTGTAGTCGCCGAGGACGGCGAAGGGGCGCTGTCCCGCCGCGTCCCCGGCGACGGCGGCGGTCAGCGCCTCGAACCAGCGCAGCTTGTACGCGAAGTGCGGGTGGTCGACCTCCCGGCCGTTCGGCACGTAGACCGACCAGACGCGGACCGGGCCGCAGGTCGCGGCGAGCGCGCGGGGCTCCGCCACGTCCTCGTAACGGGGGCCGTCGGGCAGGCCGTGCACCACGTCGGCCAGGCCGACCCGGGAGATGACCGCCACGCCGTTCCACCGCCCGGTGGCCTCGACTGCGGCCTCGTAACCGATCGCGCGCAGCTCGTCGTGCGGGAACTGCTCGGCGCTGCACTTGGTCTCCTGGACGCACAGCACATCGGTGCCGCTGCTCTCCAGCCAGGCCAGCAGCCGGGGCAGCCGCGCGGTGATCGAGTTGACGTTCCAGGTCGCGATACGCATGTCCCCCAACCTAACGGCTGGGTACGACAGCCCGCCCGCACCCTCAGACGGTGGCGGCCTCCCCCGGCGCCAGCCGCAGGTGGTCGGCGCCGCCGAGGTTGCCGATCTGCATGTCGTAGATCGGGCGGGCGAGGTCGGTCAGCAGCGCGTCGTGCACGTCGATCGACCTGCGCGGCTTCACCTCGCGGACGTAGTCGATCACCTCGGAGATCTTGCTCCACGGCGCCTGTACGGGCAGCAGCAGCGTGTCCACGGCGTGGCCGGGCAGCGTCAGCGCGTCACCCGGGTGGAAGACGGCGCGGTTGATCAGGAAGCCGATGTTGGTGATCCGCGGGATGTCCGGGTGGATCACCGCGTGCAGCTCGCCGTGCACCTGTACGTCGAACCCGGCCGCGGTGAAGGTGTCGCCGTGCCCCACGGTGTGCACCCGGCCCGGGAACGCCGCCGACATCTTCTCCGCGACGCTCGCCGACGTCCACAGCTCGGCCGCCGGGTTCGCCTCCAGCCCAGCCCGCAGCCGGTCCTCGCTGAAGTGGTCCATGTGCTCGTGCGTCACCAGGATCGCGTCCACCCCGGCCACCGAGTCCGGCTCGCTGAACGCCCCCGGGTCGATGACCAGCGTCCGGCCGTCCTGCTCCAGCCGCACGCACGCGTGCGATTTCTTTGTCAGCTCCATGCCCCCATCCTGCCGGGCCCCACGGCACGGCGCCGCACCGCCACGGCTCGCGAGCAGCGCCGAGCGCACCCCGGTGACCTGATGAGCGCGAGGCCCGGGCACATCCGCGACCAGGCAACCCGGGCGGTCCCGTCACCCCTTGCCCGTGGCGGTCTCCTCGTCGATGACGGAGCGAGCCCTGTCCACGGCCGCGCGCGCCGCGGGCAGCCCGCAGTAGACCGCGGTCTGCAGCAACGTCTCTTCTATTTCCGTGGGCGTCAGCCCGCCCCGCAGAGCCGCCCGGGTGTGGTCCGCGAGCTCCTCCAGCTGGCCGAGCACCGTGAGCGCGGTGAGCGCGACGAAGTTCCGGGTGCGGCGGTCCAGCCCGGGACGGGTCCACGTCTCGCCCCACGCCCAGCGGGTGGCGAACGTGTCGAACCCGCTGCCGAAGGTCTTCGCCCGCGCGACGGCGGCATCGACCTCGGCCTCGCCGACCATCTCCCGGCGGATCCTCATGCCCTCGGCGTACGCGTCGGGTTTGGGCGGCGCGGCGGCGGGCGCGGGCACGCGCGGCTGTACCGGCGGCGGCGCGGGCGCGTACGGGACCGTGCCGGAGGTGCGGTCCACCGCCCACGCGGTCTCGAAGTGCCGTACCAGGAGGGTGCCGACGGCGGCGGGCTCCTCGACCGGCGCGAGGTGCCCGGTGCCGGGCACGACGGCGAGCCGCGCGTCGTGGATGCCCGCCACCAGCAGCCGGGCGTCGGCCGGCGGCGTCTCGGTGTCGTCGGCGCCGGCCACCACCAGCGTGGGCACGGTGATGCTGCCGAGCTGGTCGCGGATGTCGAACCCGGCGAGCGCCTCGCACGCGGCGATGTAGCAGGCCCTGTCGGTGGTCTTGACCATCTGCACGGCCCACTGGGTGATCGCCGGCTGGGTGGACCGGAACGGCCCGGTGAACCAGCGCTCGGGGGTGTTGGCGGCGGTGCGGTCCAGGCCGTTGGCGCGGACCACCACGCCGCGCTGCCGCCAGGTGTCGGCGCTGCCGAACCGGGCCGCGGCCGACACCAGGGCGAGCGCGGCCAGCCGGTCGGGCCGCAGCAGGGCCAGCCGGGCCCCCACCGCGGCGCCCAGCTCGCAGCCGGCGTACCCGAAGTTGTCGACCTCCTCGTCGTCGAGGACGGCCAGCAGCCGCCGGGCGAGGTTGTCCACGGTCGAGGCGGGCTCGGCGGGCGCGCCGCCGTGCCCGGGCAGTTCGTACCGCAGGACCCGCCAGTGCGCGGTGAGCTGCGGCAGTTGCCGGTCCCACATGTGCCAGGTCGAGCCGAGCGCGGGTCCGAGGACCAGCACGGGGGCGTCGTCGGGGCCGTCGAAGCGGTACTGCAACGGGGGTTGCAGGTCGTCGCGTTCGTCGTCCGCGTCGGTGGCATCGCCGCCGTCGTCGTCGGTCAGGGCACCGACACGGCCGGCGTACGGGGTGTACGTGGCCGCGGCGGCGTACGTGCCGAGCCGGTCGGCGGTCTCGTCGGTCGTGTCGCTCATCGCCTCACGCTATCGAGTGAAGGGCGGGACATGGCAGGGGCCTCCCTCACGGGCGCCACTCAGCCGCCCCCGAACCCGTGCTGGAAGTTGACAGTGGACACGACGTAGACCCGGGGGTGGTCCGGATTGGTCATGTTGACCGTGATGTTGTGGTCGGGTTTGTCGCCGGGGCGGTACAGGCGCAGACCCGCCCAGGTGCGGTGGATGGCGAAGTTCCAGCCGGCCGCCTTGCACTGGGCGGCCGTCATGGCCACCTTGCCGTACTGCAACGCGGCCCGGCTGGTGCCGATCTGGGCGAGGAAGGTGTCCAGGCCGCCGGCGGTGGTCGCGAACTCGGCGTACAGCTCGCTGGTGTCCCAGGAGTTGGTCTCCAGGTTGCGGACGTAGCGCGCGCCGACCGGGATCGTCACCTGGTAGATCCGCTGCTGGAGCTGGGTCGGGTACACCTGGGTGAGTTGACGGCCGGCCAGTTCGTGTATGGCGTCCTCGCCGCTGCCGCGGCTCTGCGCGGCGGACACCGCCACGTAGCCCATCGGCACGAGCACCAGCAGCGGCACCACGGTCCAGCGCACCCAGCGCGGTGGGTTGCGCGGCAGCCGCGGCGCGGCGGCGAACTCGGCCTCCGCTTCTGCGAGGTCGTCCACGACGGCCGCTTCCGGGCCGCTGTGCTGCGATGTGGTCACGGTTGGGTTGCCTGTCGTCCGAGAGTGCGTCCGTACCGTTCGTAGCGCTCGACCCGGCGCCGGTTGGCCCGGCGGAACCGGCGGGCGACCAGCCGCGCCAGGTCCGCGGCGCCCACCATGCCCGCCTCGGGGCCGAGTTCGGCCTTGGCGATGCGCGCCTCGGGCCGGTAGCCGCGGCCGGTCAGGGTACGCCGGAACGCCTCCCTGGCCGGGGCGATCAGCAGGTCGTCGGCGGCGCTGACGCCACCGCCGATGACGAAGCAGGACGGGTCGAGGGCGGCGGCGAGGTTGGCGATGCCGACGCCGAGCCACTGGCCGATGTCCTGGAACAGCTCCACGCACATCGGGTCGCCCTCGCGGGCCAGTTCGGTGATCAGCGGCCCGGTGATGTCGCGGATGCTGCCGCCGACCCGGTCGTTGATGCCGTACGCCACCGGGGAGTCCGCGGCGGCCATCTCGCGGGCCTCGCGGACCAGCGCGTTGCCGGAGCTGTACTGCTCCCAGCAGCCGCGGTTGCCGCAGGCGCAGCGGTGCCCGCCTGGCACCACCTGCATGTGGCCGAACTCGCCGGCCACCCCGTAGCGGCCGCGCTTGACGCGGCCGTCCTCCAGGATCGCGCCGCCGATGCCGGTGCCGAGGGTGATCATCACCAGGTCGGCCTCGCCGCGGCCGGCGCCGAAGCGCCACTCCGCCCAGGCCGCGGTGTTGGCGTCGTTGTCGACCATGACGGGCACCAGCAGCCGCTCGGAGAGCCGGTCGCGCAGCGGTTCGTCGCGCCAGGCCAGGTGCGGTGCGAACAGCACCCGGGAGCGGTCGGCGTCCACCCAGCCGGCGGCACCGATGCCGACCGCGTGCACGTCGTGCCGCTCGGAGAGGTCGAGAACCAACTCCACGATGGTGTCCTCGACCACCTTGGGGCTTTTGGACTTGTCGGGGGTCTCGGTGCGCAGCTTCTCCAGGATGTTCCCGTCGGCGTCGACCACCCCCGCCATCACCTTGGTGCCGCCGATGTCGATACCGACGGTGGGCACGCGGGGCGCGGTCAGGTGCGAGCGGCGCTCCCTGCGGTCGCGCATACCCACGCTCTGCCACACCGTGGCGCGCGCTGCGCCGCCGCGGTAGACACGTTCACGATTGGCACTCAAGCGATGGTCTCCGGGTCGGGTGGGTCGGCGTGGGGCGCGGACGGAGCGGGCAGAACGGACGGAGCCGGTGGAGCGGGTGGAGCGGGCGTGGCGGTGTCCTCGGCCATTGTGCCGGTTTTCCGGGACCGGCTCAGCTCGTGGGTCAGTTCGTCGAGTTCGCTGCCGCCGGACATCTCCCGCGTCAGCTCGTCCAGCGTAATGTCCTCCTTCAGGTGGCTGCCGGACATCGCGCCACGCTTGAGAAGGACGAAACGGTCCCCGACCAGGTAGGCGTGGTGCGGGTTGTGCGTGATGAGCACCACACCCAGACCGGCGTCGCGGGCCGCGGCCACGTACTTCAGCACCATGCCGGACTGCTTCACGCCCAGCGCGGCGGTCGGTTCGTCCAGCACCAGTACCTTCGCGCCGAAGTGCACCGCCCTGGCGATCGCCACACACTGGCGTTCGCCGCCCGACAGGGTGCCGATCGGCTGGTCCACGTCCCGCAGGTCGATGCCCATCCGCAGCAGCGCCTGGCGGGTGGTGGTGCGCATCAGGGCGGTGTCGAGGCGGCGCAGCGGCCCGCGGCCCTTCGTCGGCTCCGAGCCGAGGAAGAAGTTGCGCCACACCGGCATCAGCGGCACCACGGCGAGGTCCTGGTAGACGGTCGCGATGCCGCGGTCCAGCGCCTGCCGCGGCGAGCTGTGCCGGACCTGCTCGCCCTCGATCGCGTACGTGCCCGCGTCGTGCGGATGCAGCCCAGCGATGATCTTGATGAGGGTGGACTTGCCGGCGCCGTTGTCGCCGAGCACGCAGGTGATCTCTCCGGCGTGCACCTCCAGGGACACCTCGCGCAGCGCCCGTACGTTCCCGTAGGACTTGCTGACGTCGGTGAGCGCCACCAGGGCACCGGGCGCCCCGGCGGAGGGGCCGGGGCTCTTGTCGTCGTCGACCGTGATCACTTGTTCGCCTCCGCCCGCCTGCGCACCCACGCGTTGAGGAGGGCGGCCAGCAGCAGCATCGCCCCCAGGAAGAACTGGAACCAGTCCGGATCCCACTGCGCGTACACGATGCCCTTGCTCGCCATGCCGAAGATGAACGCGCCGACCGCCGAGCCGATCGCGCTGCCGTAGCCGCCGGTCATCAGGCAGCCGCCGATCACCGCCGCGATGATGTAGAGGAACTCGTTGCCGACGCCCTCGCCGGACTGCACCACGTCGAACGAGAAGAGCAGGTGCTGGCCGGAGATCCAGGCGCAGAACGCGACCGCCATGTAGAGGCCGACCTTGGTGCGGGCCACCGGCACGCCGACCGCGCGCGCCGCGTCCGCGTTGCCGCCCGCCGCGAAGATCCAGTTGCCCACGCGGGTGCGCAGCAGCACCCAGGTCGCCACGACCACCAGGCCCAGCCACCACAGGATGGTCACCTGGAGGTCGACCGAGCCGATCGTCCAGTGCGATGCGAACAGGTCGCGGCAGGTCGGGAAGCCCTGCATGTCGCTGATCGACTTGGTCGCCACGGTGCCGCTGATCAGCTTGGTCAGGCCGAGGTTGAGGCCGGCGAGCATCAGGAACGTGCCGAGTGTGATGATGAAGCTCGGCAGTTCGGTGCGCACCAGCATGATCCCGTTGAACGCGCCCAGCGCCAGCGTCACCAGCAGCGAGACCCCGACGCCGACCCAGGTGTTCGCGGTCATCTGGAAGCTGAACATCGACGAGATCAGCGCCGAGCTGGTCACCATCACGCCCGCGGACAGGTCGAACTCACCGCCGATCATCAGCAGCGCCACCGGCACCGCCATGATGCCGATCGTGGACGACGCGTACAGCACGGTGCCCATGCTGGAGGCGCGCAGGAAGGAGTCGGCGACGAGCGAGAAGAACAGGAACACCGCGGCCGCGCCGACCACCGCGCCCAACTCCGGCCGCCCGAGCAGCCGTCGGGCGAGCGACCTGGGCGCCAACCGCTCGTCGCCGGCGCCGCCCATGACGTCCAGCGCGCTCACCTGGTGCCCCGCTTCGTGTACGACAGCAGCGCGTCCGCGTCGTCCTTGGTGACGATCTGCGGGCCGGTGAGCACCGGTTGGCCGCCGCCGAGGGTGTCCTTGTTGTAGCGGTACAGCCACAGCAGGTCGACCGCCTCGTAGCCCTGGAGGTAGGGCTGCTGGTCGACGGCGAAGCCGAGGGTGCCGTCCTTCAGCGAGGCGGCCACCTGGGCGTTGAGGTCGAACGTGTCGATCTCCGCCTTCGAGCCCGCCTGCTGCCTGGCCTTGGCGGCGGTCGCGGCGAAGGGCGCGCCGAGGGTCACCACGGAGTCGATCGACGGGTCGGCCTGGAGCTTGGCCTCGACCGCGGACTGCACGTCGGGCATGTTCGTGCCGTCCACGTAGAGCTTGTCCATGGTGCCGTGGAAGTTCGCCTTCACCCCGGCGCAGCGCTGCTCCAGGCCGACGTTGCCCTGCTCGTGCAGCACGCACAGGGCGTGCTTGCGGCCGCGCGCGTTCAACTCGTCGCCGACCGCGTTGCCCGCGACCGTCTCGTCCTGCCCGATGTGCGTCAGCGCGCCGAACTGCTTCGACTGCTCCGCACCGGAGTTGACGGTGATCACCGGGATGCCCGCCTTCACCGCCTTCGCCACCACCGCCTTCATCGCGTCCGGCTTGGCGAGCGTGACGATCAGGCCGTCCACGTGCTGGTCGATCGCGGCCTGCACCAACTGCGCCTGCTGGTCGCCCTGGTCGCTGTTGGAGTAGAGGAACTTGATGTTGTCCTTCTGCGCGGCCTGCTTCGCGCCGCTCTGCACGATGTCCCAGAACGTGTCGCCCGCGCCGGAGTGCGTCACCATCGCGAACGTCCAGTGCGGGGTGTTCACCGCGGAGCCGTTCGCGGCGAGTTGCTTCGCCCGGTCCTCCGCCCGCTTGCCGCCGGTGGCGCTGCACCCGGCCAGGGCCGCCGCTCCGAGCGCCACCGCGAGCAGCACCCCGACCACCCGGCGTGTCCTTCGCTTCCCCCCGCGGTCGCCGCGGTCGCGTCCCGCCCTTGCCTCCGCCACGTGGCCCTGCCTTTCTCTACGTTCCTTGGTGCAGCCGGGATGAAAGTGCTGCGTGTGACCCTCCCGGCGGCCCCAGCATCCGTCAACCCTCCGCGCACCTCGACCGCCACCCGGGCCGGCCGAGCGCCGGGGCGGTCACGGCCCGCGCGGCGGCGGTCACGGCCCGCGCGGCGGCGGTCACGGCCCGCGCGGCGGCGGTCACGGCCCGCGCGGCGTACGAGGCGACCCGCGCCAAGGGGTGGGCCCGCAGCCCTACCGGCCCTACCGGCCCTACGCCGGGACGCCCTGGGCGTACCACGCGAGGGTGTCGCGGAGCGTGGTCGACAGCGGGCGGGGCCGTGCCCCGAAGAACGCCTCGTACGCCGAGGAGTCCATGACCTGCCCCTCGGTGTGCTGGTAGAACATCTCGGCGTACTCGGCCGCGAACACCTCGTCGAAGGGCCCGAACGGGCGGGACTCGGGCAGGACCACGACGTCGAGCGGGCGCCCGGTCTCCTTGGCGAGGAAGTCGTGCACCTGCCGGGTGGTCCAGGCCGGCGCGGTCGGCAGGTGCCAGACCCGCCCGTCGGCGTCGTCGCCGGTGCGCTCGCCGAGGGTGGCGAGCCCGGCCGCGACCTCGCGGATGTCGGTGTAGCTGTGCGGCAGGTCGATGTCGCCCATGCCGAGCACGGCCCCGCCGGTGAGCGCGCCGGGGAAGACCGCCCCGCCGAGCGAGGAGTTGAGCACCCCGGGCCCGACGAAGTCGGCGGAGCGACCGATGGCGACCCGGGCCCGGCCGGTGCGGTGCGCGTCGAGGTAGCCGCCATGGCCGACGCCGCCGCGACGGCCGCCGGCACCGGCGGGACCCCGCGCGCCCGGCTGCGCGACCTCGTCCGCGCCTTCCGCGGCTGGGCCGTCGCGCAGCCGCACCGCGACCTGCTGA
>NZ_JACEGK010000243.1:0-11345 GCF_056859195.1 Streptomyces sp. NH27 | reverse complement strand
GCGCCGCCTTGGTGGCCCGCCCCGCCCCGACGGAAGCGTTTCGCACGGACCGCAGCCGGAGCGAACAAAAGCGAACAGAGGCGTCAAGCCGGCGAGTTCGCCACTCGGCGCCCCGGCCGATCAGTCCAAACGCTTGACGCGCATGGGGAGTTCCGGTGACATGTGACGGAAATGCTCGGAAAAAGTTCGTTGTTGTTCAACTGGCGACCACTGAACCCGTGATGGAGATCGGTCAGGGACCGGTTTCCGGAAGCGTTCGGTGGTCCAAGGCAAAGGACATGCATGCGACTACGGCGTGAAAGACTCCGGCGAGTGGTGACCGGCGTGACCCTGTCGGCGCTGCTGGGCAGCGGACTGGTCGTGGCGGCTGCCGCGCCGTCCACCGCCGCACAGCACTCCACCGACTCGTGGACGGTGGACGACCCCGGCCGCTCGACGCTCACCGCGCAACTCGACCTCGACGCCGCGGGCGGGCTGCACCTCGCGGTCGAACGCGGCAGCGCGCCGGTACTGCTACCGGGCCGGCTCGGGATCCGCACCGACCAGCACGACCTGACGACGGGTCTGCGGCTGGTCAGGCGCCAGGACCGCACGGTCCACGAGTCCTACCGGATGACCACGGGCAAGCAACTGCGGACTTCGGCCACGATGCGGGAGGCGACGTTCACCTTCCGCGGCGCCGACGGCGCCCAACTGGGCGTCGCGGTACGGGTGTCCGACGACGGCGTCGCCTACCGGTACCTGCTGGACGACAAGGGCCCGGTGACCGTGACGCAGGAGGCGTCGACGTTCGAACTGCCGACGGACGCCAGGGCCTGGGTCCAGCCGTACTCCAGCAGCTACGAGACCGAGCGGACCGAGAGCACCGCGGGCGCGGCCAACGAGGCGCAGCCCAGGACGTGCACCGGCGACACCTGCTCATTCGGCTACCCGACGCTGTTCGAGGAGGGCAGCACCTATGTGCTGCTGACGGAGGCGGACGTCGACGGCCGGTACTCCGGCAGCCACCTCGACCATGTGGACGGCAGCGGCGCGTATTCCGTGGCGCTGGCGGACAACGCGCCCGTCACCTCGCAGGGGCCGTTGTCGACGCCGTGGCGCACCGCGATCGTGGGCAGCCTGGACACGCTGGTCGGCTCCACCCTGGTGAACGACCTCGCGCCTCCCGCGAAGATCAAGGACACCTCCTGGATACGGCCGGGCGTGGACGACTGGTCCTGGCTGAGCAACGGTTCGAGCCCCGGCGACTACGACCGGCAGAAGGACTTCGTGGACTACGCGGCCGAACACGGCCTGCAGTACACGCTCGTGGACGCCGGATGGCAGGCGAGCTGGGTCCCCGAACTGGTCCGCTACGCGCGGGCCAAGGGCGTCGACGTGATCCTGTGGTTTGCCTGGACCGACCTGAAGACCCAGCAGCAGCGCGACGACTGGTTCCCCAAGCTCAAGTCGTGGGGCGTCGCGGGCGTCAAGGTCGACTACATGGACTCCGACTCGCAGTCCACCTTCCAGTGGTACGACGGAATCCTCAAGGACACCGCCAAGTACCAGCTGATGATCGACTTCCACGGCGCGACGATCCCGCGCGGCCTGCAACGCACCTGGCCGCAGGTGATGAGCGTCGAGGCGGTCCGCGGTGAGGAGAACGGGCAGAACCCGACCCGCGACATCTTCCTCGCCTTCACCCGCAACATCGTCGGCTCGATGGACTACACCCCGACGTGGTTCTCCCGCCCGAACCGCCAGGACTCCCTGGCGCACGAACTGGCACTGCCCGTGGTCTACGAGTCCGGCTGGACGTCGCTGGGCGACAACCCCGAGGGGTTCGCCGCCCAACCGGTGGCCGAGCGCTACCTCGAACAGCTCCCCACCACCTGGGACGAGACGCACCTGGTCTCCGGCGGGCCCGGTCAGCAGCCGGCCGGCGACCGGCAGGCCGTCATCGCCCGCCGCAACGGCGACCGTTGGTTCGTCGGCGGCATCCTGGCCGGCGCGAGCGACACGATGAAGGCGCCGCTCGGCTTCCTCGGCAAGGGCAAGTGGCTGGTGGAGACGGTCGCCGACAGTGACGGCCAACTACAGCGCACCATACGGACGGTGACCGCCAAGGACATCCTCTCGGTGCCGGCAGCCGCCAACGGCGGCTTCGTCGCCCTGGCCTGCCCGGCCACCAAGGGCCGCACCGACTGCGAGAACCCGGTGATCACCGCGCCCGCCACCTCCCTGACCCTGGACCCCTCGACCACGACCGCGGGCCCCGGCGCGAGGGTCGGGATCGACGCGAAGTTCCAGCTCCCGCAGGGAACGCCCTTGCGCCAGGTGCGGATGACGGTGGACAGCACCCGGCTCCCCGCGGGCTGGAGTGTCTCCGGCCGGGACGTGGCAGCCGGCTCGCTACGGGCGGGCAAGGCGCTCGACGGCCACTGGACCGTGACGGTCGGCAAGGACCAGCCGGGCGGTGAGGTCGACGTACCCGTGGTGGCCACCTACGCCAACCCGGCCGGCGGGAAGGCCCCGCCCATCCACGTCGAGGAGGTCGTGCAGGTCTCCGTCCCGCTGCACGGCACGGTCTACGCCGGCGATCAGCCCTTCCTCACCGAGACCAACGGCTACGGCCCGGTCGAGCGCGATCAGTCCAACGGCGAGGCCGGCGGGCAGGACGGACACCCCCTGACGATCAACGGCACCGTCTACCCGAAGGGCCTGGGCATGAACGCGCCGGCCCAGGTGCAGATCGACCTCCAGGGCCGCTGCACCCGCTTCGAGGCCCACGTCGGCGTCGACGACGAGACCGGCGGGCAGGGCAGCGTCACGTTCACCGTGCTCGGCGACGACGGCAAGCAGCTCGCGGCCACCGACGTGGTCCACGGCGGCCAGAGCGCGATCGACCTGACCGTCGACACCACCGGCGTGCACACCCTGAGCCTGGCCGTCGGCGACGGCGGCGACGGCAAGAACTACGACCACGCGGACTGGGGGCTGGCCCAACTCACCTGCGCGAGCTGACATTCGGCGCAGCGCATCGAGCGGACAACCGCCCGCTGCCCCGTCACCCGTACGAGGTGACGGGGCAGCGGGCTTCTTCACGTCTGCGAGCAGCCTCGGCGCACGATCCGCCCGAACCGCCCGATCAGCATGATCCGCGCGATCCGCAGGTGCCGCTGGGACACCGGCTCCGGGACCGCTCCGGGACCGCTTTCGGACCGCTTCGGGACCGGGCGCGTTCCGGCCGGCCGCCAGGTGAGCGCTCAGCGCGGCGCCGGTCAGCTCGACCGGGCGCACCGGTCCGGGCAGCTGCCTGTTCGTACCCGCATTGCCCTGCCGCGCCACCCTGCGGCTAGTTTGTTGCAGGACAGGTACGCAGGCCCGTGGCGGCAGAGGTGCACGGGGACAGGAGGTCGGGAAGAGTGTCGCTGCGCGGAGGCGATCCAGCCGAGATCGGCGGCTATCCGCTTGAGGCACGCCTCGGCTCGGGTGGCATGGGCACGGTCTTCCTGGCCCGTATGGATTCCGGGCGACCGGTGGCGATCAAGCTGATCCACCAACAGTTCGCCGGGGACGACGAGTTCCGTATCCGTTTCCGGCAGGAGGTGGCGGCGGCGCGGCGGGTGAGCGGCGCGTTCACCGCCGCCGTGGTCGACGCGGCCACCGAGGACGAGCAGCCGTGGATGGCGACGACCTATATCGAGGGGCCCACGCTCGCCCAGCACATCGCCGCGCAGGGCCCGCTGAACGGGGCGGAGCTGAGGAGGCTCGCCATCGGGCTGGCGGAGGCGTTGCGCGACATCCACCGGGTGGGGGTCGTCCACCGTGACCTGAAGCCCTCGAACGTCGTGCTCTCGCCCGAGGGCCCGCGCGTCATCGACTTCGGCATCTCGCGCGCCGCGGACCAGCAGACGCTGACGATGACGGGGCGGGTCATCGGTACGCCGCCCTTCATGTCGCCGGAGCAGTTGCAGGCGCCGCGTGGCGTGGGACCGGGGTCCGATGTCTTCTCGCTGGGGACGCTGCTGGTGTACGCGGCGACGGGCCGCGGGCCCTTCGACGCGGACAGCCCGTACATGACGGCGTATCAGGTGGTGCACGAGGAGCCGTCGCTGGGTGCCGTGCCGGTGGCTTTGCGCGCGGTCGTCGAGTCGTGCCTGGACAAGGAGCCCGAGGGGCGCCCCTCGGCGGACGAACTCCTCGTGCTGCTGCGGGACCTGCCGGCCGACCTCGGCTGGACCGATGGATACGGGGTCGACGCCGGCCACACCCGCGACGTGGTCACCCAGCATCACCTCGCGACGCCGGCCACCCCGGCTCCGGCCACCCCGGCCGGTCCGGCCGGTCCGGATACGGGGAGCACCGTGGCCCCCAACGGCCGCCGTCTGCGGGGCCGTTGGCGTCCTGTGCTCGCGGCCGCAGTCGCGGTGGCGGCGATCGGAGGGGGGCTCGCCGCGCTGGAGGCGGGCGGCTTCGGGGGGAACCACGGCGACCCCAAGGGCAGCAGCGCCGGCAACAAGGTCACCGGCGTCGCGGCGTCGGGTGCCGCGCTTCCGGACGGCTTCGCGCCGTGGCGCAAGACCGTGCGGGGCGGTACGGACACCCCCGACGAGCTGCGTTGCGTCGCGCGCGGCGACGCGCTGTTCTGCGGGGGCGGCGGTGTCGTCGCGACCCGTATCAGGGCCGTGGACGGTTCGCGGGTGTGGACGGTGAAGAGCCCGGGCGTCCCCGTCCAGGGGATACACCTGGTGGGCGCCACCGACGACACGGTGCTCGGTTACCGCCTCGCCGCCCAGGACGCCCCGCAGGACCCTCCCATCGAGGTGGTGGCCGTCGACGCGAACAGCGGCCGGGAGCTGTGGTCGGTGCCGTCCGGTGCCCAGTCGGAGGCCGTCACGGGGACGTCCCAGGACGCCCTCGTGGTCGGCTCCACCGTCGTGACGGTCAACGCCTCCCACGCCCGCTTCGAGGCCCGGGACGCGCACAGCGGTGACATCAGGTGGACGACGTCCTTCCCCACCGGTACGCAGTGCGCTCCCGTCCCGGCGGGCACCCAACTCCTCGCGATGTGCGCGACGGACACGGAGGTGGATGCCCTGGACGTGCTCCACCCCACCCTGTACACGGTCGACCGCGCCTCGGGGACGCTGGGCAGGCCCATCGCGGTCGACGGCCCCGCCGTGCCGATGGGCGTCGCCGACGGCAGCCTCGTACTCCTCCACGAACACATGGACGGGACGGCGCAGGACGGCTACGACGGGGTGACGCTGGTCGATCCCGCCTCGCGGAAGGTCACGTATTCCGGACTGGCCCAGACATACGCGGGGACGCCCGGCATGGCGGACGGCACCGTCTACGTGACCGGGCAGACCGGTCTCGTCACAGCGCTCGACCCCGCGACCGGCCGGAAGAAGTGGTCGCGGCAGACGGCCGTGGAGGGCGCGTCGGGGCCCGTCGCGGGAGCCGGCGCGTTGTA
Organism: Streptomyces sp. NH27; assembly: GCF_056859195.1. Classification (NCBI taxonomy): domain Bacteria; kingdom Bacillati; phylum Actinomycetota; class Actinomycetes; order Kitasatosporales; family Streptomycetaceae; genus Streptomyces; species Streptomyces sp. NH27. The sequence continues at coordinate 5,884 of NZ_JACEGK010000243.1, read as the reverse complement.
CTTCAGCTCGGCAACCGGCCGGGTGGTCGCGCTCGCGCCGTACGACGGCAAACCCCTGTGGACGACAAACCCGCAGGCCGACGGTCTGACGGGCGAGCAGGGCGCCAGCCCGCGCATGACCGTTGCGGGGCGCGAGCTGATCGTGGCCGCGGCCAACAACACCGTCTTCGCCTTCGACGCGCAGAAGCCACCCAAGTCGGGCTGACGTCGGCCCCGACCATGAGGTCCCTGACGGGTGGGCGCGGCGGCGGGGCTCCTACCGTGCGGGCAACTGGTCGAGGTGGTCGCCCCGGCCGACGGCGTACGCCTCGCCGAGCCAGCCGGCGAACTCGTCGTCCAGCTGGTCCGGGGAGGTGACCCGGAAGTGCAGCACGAACAGCCGCTTCGTGTACGGCGCCGACCGGCGAATCCGCGGATCGGTGACGCTGCGCCGCAGGTCCAGGTAGCCGTCGAGGCGATCGCGGCCCGGGGTCGCCCCGGCGAACCCCCGGCGCTCTCCTTTGAGCGTGATCGCCGACTTCGCCACGGAATATGTGAACGACCCACATACCTCGGCCAGTTCGATGAAGCGGTCATAGAGCGCGACGACCTCCGGCGGTCTGCCGGCCAGGTGCCGCTCGACCGTCCAATCGTCGTCTGCCATGACGACGATGCTATCCGCACACGCTGGAACCGTCCCGCCCCTCGCATGGCCCGGGACGACGAATTCACGCGGCACCAGGAACGCTAGTGCCCCTCCCGGCACTAGGAACGCTGGTCGTGGGCTTCGGCGAGATAGACGTGCGCGCGGTCCCGGACGACTTCGGGAAGGTCCCCGGAGGCGAGATCGGACAGCTTGGTGACTTCGAGGACCTCACGCAGGCTGGTGCGGACCGCGCGCCAGACGTCGGGCAGGGGTGCGGCAGGACCGGGGTAGCTCAGACCGGTGAGGCTGAGGTCGCGGACGTTGGCGAGGGGGCCGTCGACCACCCGGATGACGTCGGCGAGGGAGATCTCCGCAGCGGGCAGCGCCAGGGCGTAGCCGCCCTCGGGGCCGCGAATGCTGTGGACGAGGCGGTTCATGCGCAGTTCGCGCAGGATGCCGAACAGGAAGCGGACCGGGATGTCCTGGCGGGCAGCCAACTTGTCCGCGGTGAGCGGGACATCGGAGGCGGCGAGCTCGGCCATCGCCCGAACAGCGTAGTCCGTCTTGGCTGTGATCCGCACAGGACAACTCTCTCACACCGGCGCCGCATCGGCGCCGGTCGGCGTGGGTGCGGGCGACGCCGGGGTGGACTGCGGCGGACGTCGAACGCCACTTGAGTCCGGGTGGAATCCGATGGGAATATCCTCAATGGGCTTGCCGAGTGAAGGTAGTTCACTGAAATAGTGAACTTGCGGGTCATGGCCCGCCCCCGTCGTCCTCGCACCGCAGCAGGAGGCAGCGCATGACGTCAGGCCAACTCTCCCGGACCATCGCAGTCGTGGGAGCCGGCGCGGCAGGCACCATGGTCGCGATCCAGTTATGCGAGGCGGGCACACGCCGCCGATTCCCCTTCGAGCTCGTGCTCGTCGACCCGGCTCCCGAGGCCGGCCGCGGCGGCGCGTACGCCACCCGCGATCCGCGCCACCGGCTCAACGTGCCGGCCGGAAAGATGAGTTGTCACCCCGATGATCCCGGGCACTTCGTCCGCTGGCTGTGCCGCCACGGCGAACCCGACGTCAGCGCGGACGACTTCGCCACCCGCTACCGCTACGGGGCTTACCTGGCCGACACCCTCGGGCAGGCCGTCATCGCGGCGCGCGGCTACGTCAGCGTCCGCCGGCTGCGCTCCCGGGTGACGGGATGCGACGTCACCGGCGCCTCCGCCCGGCTCGAACTGGCCGACGGCGCCGCCCTGGACGCCGACTGCGTGGTGCTGGCCACCGGCCCGGCCGCGTCCGAGGCCGCTTGGGTACCCGAAGCCCTCGCCGCGGACGAGCGGTTCATCGCCAACCCCTGGGCGCCCGAGGCCCTGAACTCGGCACTGGCCGAGGGACGCACCGACGACGTCCTGCTGGTCGGTGCCGGCCTCACCGCCATGGACCTGGCCATGACGCTGGACCGCCCCGGGCGGACCGTGCACGCGGTGTCCCGCAACGGCCGGCTGCCGCAGGCGCACCCGGTGGTGCCGCTGCCGCCCGCGCCGCTGCCCCCGGCGCTGCGCGGCGACCGTCTGAAGGACATGCCGTTGGCCGCGGTGCGGGCGGCCGTGTACCAGTACATCGGCCGAACCGTCCACGCGCACGGCGACTGGCGGCCGGCCATGGACGGGCTGCGCCCGGTCACGGCCGACCTGTGGTCGTCGCTCACGGTCGACGAGCGGGCCGAGTTCCTGGCGCACGACAGCTCGCTGTGGAACGTGCACCGGCACCGGATGTCGCCGACCACCGCGGAGTGCGTGGCACGGATCACCCGGGCCCGCCGACTGCGTACGTACCAGGGCAGGGTGTTGGCCGCCGAGAGCCGTCCCGACGGACTGGCCGTCACCCTTGCCGACGGCCGCTCCCGGCGGGAGCTGACGGTGGGGTGGGTGGTGGACTGCACGGGTCCGGGCCGGCTCTCCGACCCCTTGTGGCAGGGCATGTTCGCCGACGGCACCGCCGTGCCCGATCCGATGCGGATGGGCGTCGCCACCGACAACGGGCGACTGTGCGACGCGCACGGCCGCGCGGACCGGCCGGTGTGGACGCTCGGGGCGCTTCGCCGGGGTGAGTTGTGGGAGACCACCGCGATCCCGGAGATCCGCTCGCAGGCCGCGGCCGTGGCCGAGGCGGCGTTCTCCGCGCTGGCCGCTCCGCAGGCAGGGGCGCGGCCCGCGCGCCGAGTCCGGCGGCCGACCGACGGCATGGGGTTCACGCTGTCCACCGGCGCCGACTCCGCGGTGGCCTACCGCTCCGGGGTCTCCCGGCTGTTGAAGGTCTGCTCCGGCGCGGAGGACGCGTTCGTCCGCGCCACCACGCTCGACCCGGGTTTCGCGCTCGGCCACGCCGCGCTCGCCCTGATGGGCCACGAGACCGGCGCCGAGGTGGACGTCCCGCGCGCGCTGGCCGCCGCCGAGCGCTCGGCCCGCGACCGCGCCGACGACCACGAGCGGTCGTTCGTGGACGTCGTCTCCCGCCGGGTGCGCGGTACCGCCGCCGAAGGCGACGCCGCCCTCATGCGGCACCTCGGCGCGTATCCCGGTGACGCGCTCGCGCTCGCCGTCGCCGTCCCGACCATCGCCTTCTCCGGCATGCACGACCTTGAGGAGACCACCGCCGTACGCCTGGTCGAGCAGACGGCCGGGGCACACGCCGGGCACTGGTTCCATACCTCGCTGCTCGCCTTCATGCGCCAGGAGCAGGGCCGTTACGACGAGGCCGGCGCCCTGGCCGAGCAGGCGCTCGTCGACGAGCCCGCGTCCGGGCACGCCATGCACGCCCTGGCCCACGTCCACTACGAGTGCGGCGACCATGAGGCGGGCCGGATGCGGCTGGACGACTGGCTGGGCTCCCGCGGTCGCGGCAGCACCCACCGCGCCCACTTCTCCTGGCACGCGGCCCTGCACGAACTCGCGTTGGAGGACACCGGCGCCGTGCGCCGCCGCTGGGCGGTGCAGCTCACGCCGACCAAGGTGCGCGGTGTCCGCGCGCTGGTGGACTCCGGTTCCCTGCTGTGGCGTGCCCGGGTGACCGACAGTTGGACGGGCCAGGTGCCGATCGACGACGTGCTCGGCGCCGTCGGCGCGGAGATCCTGGAGCGCCCGGCCACCGCCTTCACCGCGCTCCACGCCGCCATCGCCCTCGCGGCCGCCGACGACCTGGCGGGCCTGCGCAGGCTGCACGTCCACGCGCTGGGCGCCGATACCGTGCAGCGGGAAGTCGTCGCGCCGTTGTGCGAGGCGCTGGTGTGCGTCGTCGAGGAGCGCTGGACGGAGGCGGTCCGGCGCCTCGAACGTATCCTGCCGATGCTGCGCAGCGTCGGCGGCAGCGCCGCGCAGCGCGAGGTGGTGGAGGAGACGATGCTGTACGCGCTGGTGTCGGCGGGCCACCACAGCGCCGCCCGGCTGCGGTTGGAAGAGCGCCTGGCCCGCCGTTCCTCGCCGCAGGACAACCGTCGGCTGGCCGCGCTGTCGGCCGCGTGAACCGCTTGTCAAGTCGCCCCCGTCCCGCGCACCGATGACTGCGGGGCGGGGCGGTGCGCGTTCAGCGGCTCCGGTGCCGCGCGTAGCGCACCATGGTGCCCACGGGGTCGCGGAAGCCGCCGTCGCGAACCCCGCGCGGCATGCCGTTGGCCGGCAGGCGAAGCGCACGGATCGGCCGCGGGTAGTTCCGGCACGATCGCCCCGCCGGGCTGTGCAGGGGAACCGGCAGTCATCCGGCGCATCCCCGTCCTTCCTTCCGGACAGGCGTCGTTGCGAACCTTGAGCCCGAGCACATCGCGGCATCGCGGCATCGCGGCATCGCGGTAGAAGACGACGGACTCGTCGAAGTCGGACCGGGACATGTCCGGTTCGGCCCGCGGCACGGCCCCGGCAGCGGGTGCCGCCGGGCGCAGCATCGGGTGCACACCGACTTCCTCGGCCGGATCCTGGCGGGGTCCGTCCCCACCTGAGAGAGTCGGACCCGATCAGCGCGGGCAGATCCGGGGTTCCGGTTCGACACGACGGTGACCGAAGAGAACCCTGTGTCGCCCGGTTCAGGACTGAAACCCTTGGGTATTTGCTGTGCGTGGTGTTCACTTTACTTCGGGGAAGGACACAGTATGGTGATCAGCGCGTCGGGGGATCCCTCCGCCGGATCCGAACATCCTGAAGATCGGCCCCCTCGACCCCCCGGTCTCGACCGGTCCGAGGGGTTGTCCGAATCGATCTTCCGAATACCGATCGCAACACTCCGCGAAGCGGACTCGCCGCGACTGGAAGGAATCGATCGAAGTCACGTCCGCTCCTTGGTGGCGACCGAGGGAAAACTCCCTCCCATCATCGTGCACCGTCCGACCATGAGGGTCGTCGACGGCATGCACCGACTGCACGTAGCGCGACTGAACGACCAACGCGAAGTAGAGGTCCGCTACTTCGACGGCTCGGAATGGGAAGCATTCCTGCTGGCCGTGGAGTTGAACATGCGGCACGGGTTACCGCTGACGCTGTCGGACCGCAAGAAGTCGGCCATGAAGATCCTCGAAGGATTTCCGGAGTGGTCGGACCGGGCCATCGCCGCCAGAACGGGGCTGTCCGGCAAGACAGTCGGGGCCCTGCGTCGAAAGGCCGCAGGGCGCATCGCACAGGCACCGGTGCGAGTCGGACGGGACGGCCGGGCGCGACCGTTGCATTCCGAAAAGAGTCGACGTCCGGGCGCCGGACTTCCCTCTGACCAGGTGAAATCCGTACTGTCCGACCAGTTGCCAGGTCGGACGGAAAGCTCCGCACGGGAAAATGTTGGAATGGCGCTGTTTCCCGTGACTCGGGCGCGTTTCGCACCACAATCCGTCAGCGACGACGGTTTCACCGAAGGCGGCACGGCGTTCGCACACGAAATTCAACCCGCCGTTCACGCGCTGGCCGCATACGGCGATCCGGACATGCAATTGGCGTCGTTGAAGCGCGATCCGGCGCTGAAATACAGCAATGACGGCCGGGAAATGATCCGCTGGCTCGAGACGCACGTCGTGCGCAATACAGATCTGGGGCTGGTGTTGCAGGCGCCCGCCCATCAGGCGCGGAAGATCGCCACCCTGGCGCGGACATGTGCGGAGCACTGGAACCGTATCGCCATGCGGATGGAACTCGCCTGCGACGATGTCTCTCCGACCTCGCGCTGAACAATCCCGCCGGGTCCGTTCCGCACAGCAGTTGCAGGGGTTCGGCGTTCGGGTCGACTG
>NZ_JACEGK010000242.1:0-11359 GCF_056859195.1 Streptomyces sp. NH27 | reverse complement strand
GTGGGACCCCACCGAGAGCCTCGCGCCCGACTGGAACGTCGCTCCGACCAAGGACGTCCACGTCATACTCGACCGTCCTGTGCGGGACTCCGGTTCCCCCGATCCGGTCCGGCAGCTGCGGCCGCTGCGCTGGGGCCTGGTGCCGTCCTGGGCGAAGACCCCCGACATCGGGGTGAAGATGATCAACGCCCGCTCCGAGACCGCCGCCGAGAAGCCGTCCTTCCGCCGCGCGCTCACCGCCCGCCGCTGCCTGATACCCGCCGACGGCTATTACGAGTGGGTGACCGGCACCCAGGAGCGCCGGCTCGAGGAGGAAGGCCGCAAGAAGCGCCCCCGCAAGCAGCCGTACTTCGTCACCCCCGCCGACGGTTCGGTCTTCGCGATGGCCGGGCTGTACGAGTTCTGGCGTGACGGCACCCTGCCCGAGGGCCACCCGCGCGCCTGGTGGACCACGTGCACGGTGCTCACCGCCGAGGCCGAGAGCACCGACCTGGCGGGATACGACGGCACCGGCCCGCGCGCGCTCGCCGACATCCACCCGCGGATGCCGCTGATGATGACCCCCGACCGCTGGAACGCCTGGCTGGACCCGGGCACCACGGACCCCGACGTGTTGCAGGACCTGCTGTCCGCCCCTCCCACCGGTCTGCTGCGCGCCCACCCGGTCGGCACCGCCGTCAGCAACGTGCGCAACAACGGGCCGGAACTGGTGACGGAGCTGCCGGCGCCGGAAGAAGAGATGCTCTTCTGATCTTCCGGAGTCGTTCGAGGGGTGCGGCATCCCCGATGGTCGTCAGTCGTCCGAGCGCCGCGACAGCTCTGATAGCCATCCGAGGGGTGCGGCTCTTCCGAAGCCGGATCGAGGGTGGGCCGTCGGCCGGCCCGGCCGGGCGCGCTCGACGCGGCTCCGGCCCTTCGGCGGCCTCACCCGGGCGTGGCTTCGGGAGTGCCGTTCCCCGCGCCGCCCGAGGGCTCTGGCAGGCTTGGCGGGGTGCATACGCCTGACGCCGAACTCGTCGACACTCCAGCGGGCCGGGCCCGGATCACCTGGCACCGGCCCGCGGGCCGGGCGCGCTGCGTGCTGGCCCTCGGGCACGGCGCCGGCGGCGGCATCACGGCCCATGACCTGGCGGCACTGGCCGCCGCGCTGCCCGCGCGCGAAGTGAGCGTGGCGCTGGTCGAGCAGCCCTGGCGGGTCGCCGGGAAGAAGATCGCACCGGCGCCCAGGACCCTGGACACCGGATGGACCGCGGTGTGGCCGCGGCTGGCCGCGCCCGGGCTGCCGGTGGTGGCCGGCGGGCGCAGCGCGGGGGCCCGGGTGGCCTGCCGTACCGCCCGCACGCTGGGCGCGGCCGCGGTCCTCGCGCTGGCGTACCCGCTGCATCCGCCGGGCAAGCCGGAGAAGTCGCGCTTCGAGGAGCTGGCGGGCGCCGCCGCCGTACTGCCGCTGCTCGGGGTGCAGGGCGGCGCCGACACCTTCGGGCGGCCCGGGGAGTTCCCGGCGGACCACCGGCCGGTGGAGGTGCCCTACGGCGACCACGGCTTCACGGTGCCCAAGCGGGCGCCGGTCACCCAGGAGGCGGCACTCGACCTGCTGACCGAAACCGTCGCGGAATGGCTCGCCGGGCTGGGGTTCGCCGCCCCGGCGTGAGCGGTCTCCACCCGCCGTGGTAGGCCGAGCGGGCCGAGTTCTCCTTCCCGGGAATGACGACAGCGCGCGCGCTGTTGTGCGTGGCGACAGGGACCGCGCTGGCGGTGCCACACAGGGTGAGAGAGGCAGCCGCATGGTTTCAGCCGCATGCCGGTCACGCGAGGAGGCCGCCGCACAGGTGAGCGCGCAGGTCGCGCCGCTCAGCGCCGGTCAGGCCGCCGCTGCGCCGTATCTGGACTGGACCCGGTGGCCGGAGGAGGACCGGGGCAAGGGCGCGACCGGCACGTCCACCACCCGTGCAATATCCTCCCAAGCGGGCGGGTCCACTTCTGGGCGCGCCGGCGTTATCGAGGAGGTGGGTCCGGTCACCGGCACCGACGACAGCACGGCGAGCACCGCGGGTGCGTCCGGTTCGGGGGTGCCACCCGTGCCTACGGCCACAGGGGCGGCACAGGAGACCGAAACGCAGCGCAGTGCGCGTTTCGAGCGGGACGCGCTTGAGTTCCTCGACCAGATGTACTCGGCCGCGCTGCGGATGACCCGCAATCCGGCCGACGCGGAAGACCTGGTGCAGGAGACCTACGCGAAGGCGTACGCGTCCTTCCACCAGTTCCGCGAGGGCACCAACCTCAAGGCGTGGCTCTATCGCATCCTGACCAACAGCTTCATCAACTCCTACCGCAAGAAGCAGCGCGAGCCGCTGCGCAGCGGCTCGGAGGAGATCGAGGACTGGCAGCTGGCGCGTGCCGAGTCGCACATGTCGACCGGCCTGCGCTCCGCGGAGTCCCAGGCGCTGGACCATCTGCCGGACTCCGACGTGAAGACGGCGCTCCAGACCATCCCCGAGGAGTTCCGTATCGCGGTGTACCTCGCCGATGTCGAGGGCTTTGCCTACAAGGAGATCGCGGACATCATGGGTACTCCCATCGGCACCGTGATGTCGCGGCTGCACCGCGGGCGTCGCCAGCTTCGCGAACTGCTTGAGGACTACGCCCGGGACCGCGGGCTGGTTCCTGCGGGCGTGGCAGATGAGAAGGGCGCGGATTCATGAGCTGCGGAGACGCACATGAGACGGACTGCTCCGAGGTGCTCGACCACCTCTACGAGTATCTCGACGACGAGATGTCCGACGATGCCTGCACCAAGTTCAAGGAGCACTTCGACGAGTGCCACCCCTGCTTGGAGAAGTACGGCCTGGAAGTCGCGGTCAAGAAGCTGGTGAAGCGCTGCTGCGGCTCCGACGACGTACCGAGCGACCTGCGTTCCAAGGTGATGATGCGGATCGAGCTGGTCCGGCGCGGCGAGGCCGTGCCCGAACAGGACGCGCTCAGCGCCGAGATCACCACGACCGAGGCTCCCTCCGCGTGACGGCCGGGCCGGTCCGCCACTCCGGCCCGCGCACCGCCGAGGCGCGTCGCGACTTCCGGAACGCGCCTCGCCCGCCCGAACTCCCGGCCCCATGAGGGCCTGGGCACCTACCACTTGACCGCCCGGACGCCGTCAAGCCGCTCGGCCGTACATCACTCATACGGGTGAGCGGTGGTGCCCCCTTCCGGCGTAATGGCCGCAAAGTCCTCATTGGCGCCCGCTACGGCCCTATCCTCCTGAGTCTCGTACACCTTCGTACGGACAGGAGGCTGTCGCCGTGTCACCCGCGCACCGCCGTTCGCAGCCGCCCGCGGTCTGCTGGGGTCCAGCCTGCGCCCGCCGGGTCCGGCAGGAGGCACAGCAGGCGACCGTACGGGCGCTGCTACAGGCCCTGGAACTCAAGGACCCCTACACCAGGGGCCACAGCGAGCGGGTCGGCGCGCTGGCCGCGCTCATCGCCCGCGAACTCGGCGCGCCCGCGGCCCGGGTGGAGTCGGTACGGCTCGGCGGCACCCTCCACGACATCGGCAAGCTCGCGGTGCCCACCGAGCTGCTGCGCAAGAACGGTCCGCTCACGGACGAGGAGCGCCGAGTGGTCCAACTCCACCCGGCCGACGGCGACGGGGTGCTGCGCGGCATCTCCGTGCTCGGCGAGGCCCGCGCCGCGGTTCTGCACCACCACGAGCGGATCGACGGCACCGGGTACCCGTACGGCCTGCGGGGCGGCCGGATTCCGGAGGCGGCCAGGATCGTGGCGGTGGCCGACGCGTTCGACGCGATGACGTCCACCCGTACCTACCGCCCGGCCCGGCCGGACGCGCCCGCGCTGGCCGAGTTGCGGCGGTGCGCGGGGACGCAGTTCGACCCGATGATGGTGGAGGCGCTGGCGGATGCGCTGGCGGCGCGGCCACGGTTCACGGTGCCCGCGGTGCCCGCAGCGCCTGTCGTACCCGGCCTGGTGGCCGTACGTGACGTATCCGACGCAACTGGTGCACCGATCGAACCGGCTGAGCCGGCGGAGCCGGTCGCAACGGCACGTTTCCGGCCGCTGCCGGCGCTGTGCGGGGCAACCGCGGTGGTCGAGGGGCCCCTGCTGGCCAGGGTGCCCGCGCACCCTCCGACCTGGGCATGGTTGGATGCCGGTGCGAAGGGCAAGGGAGTCGGGTGAGGCCCGCGTTCCGCGAGCGGCGGGCTCGGGCTGAGACAACGGCCAGAATGTGCAAGGTTGGTGTCGTACAGGGTGGTACGGGCCGCATCGGGCCGACCGGCTGAGCGGGCAGGCGGGATACGACGTTGAAGATCTTCGGAAGAGTGCGGCACCGGCCGTCGCCCACGTGGCGCCAGGCCACCGACCGGGCGTTCACGCTGATCGACGACGGTCGCTACGAGGACGCCGGGGCGCTGCTCACCCGTGCCGCCGATCTGGAGCCCTGGCTCTCCGAGTCCTGGTACAACCTCGCGCTGCTGCACAAGTTCCGGCACGACTGGGCCCAGGCCCGGATCGCCGGGCTGCGCGCGGTCGCGCTGCTGGACCGCCCGGTCGGCGCCCCCGACTGGTGGAACCTCGGCATCGCCGCCACCGCGCTCCAGGACTGGCCGCTGGCCCGCCGCGCCTGGCAGGCGTACGGGCTGCGGATGCCGGCCGGGACCGCGGAGCGCACCGGCGAGGAGTCGGTACGGCTGCCGCTCGGCAGCGCCGCGGTGCGGCTGTCCCCGGAGGGCGAGGCCGAGGTGGTCTGGGGCCGGCGGCTCGACCCGGCCCGGATCGAGGTGCTGTCCATCCCGCTGCCGTCGTCCGGGCGCCGCTGGGGCGAGGTGGTGCTCCATGACGGCGTGCCGCACGGCGAGCGGGCCACCGAGCGTGGCTCCGGCTCCTCGGTCTACCCGGTCTTCGACGAGATCGAGCTGTGGGCGCCGTCGCCCGTACCGACCTGGCTGGTGCTGCTCGAAGCCGGTACCCAGGCCGACCGCGACGCCCTGGAGCGGCTGGCCGCCGAGGCCGGCTACGCGGCCGAGGACTGGTCGTCCTCGGTCCGGCTGCTGTGCCGCACCTGTTCCGAGAGCCGGATGCCCACCGACGACGGCTCCTCCGCCACGCGTGACCCCCACGACCACGGCGAACCCGGGCACCCCGGCCATCTCAGCCACCTCAGCCCCGCCGGGGAGGAGCCGGGCTGGACCCCCGAGCGGGAGTGCGGCGTCGCCGCCCCGGCCGGCCTGGTCCGCGGCCTGCTGGAGGGCTGGGTGGCCGACAGCCCCGACACCCGGGACTGGCGGGATCTCGAAGAGGTGTGCTGAGCGTCGAAGGGGTGTGCTGAGCCCGAAGCGGTGTGCCCGGCAGAGGTGTGTCGGGTGTCACGACGGCGGCATCGCGGCCTTGCGCGGTCCCGTACCCTGGGAAGGATCACTTACAGGTTCCGGGAAGGCGTACGGCGGAGATGTCCCAGCAGCACACCGAGCAGCAACTCGACCTCGTCGACGACGTGACCGACGCGGCGGATCGCGAGTTGGCCCACCGCGAGCGCGGCACCGTCCGTCCGATCACGGTGGTCGGCAACCCGGTCCTGCACCGCGAGTGCAAGGACGTCACCGCCTTCGACGACAGCCTGCTCGCCCTCGTGGACGACATGTTCGCCTCGCAGCGCGCCGCCGAGGGGGTCGGCCTCGCCGCCAACCAGATCGGCGTCGACCTCAAGGTCTTCGTCTACGACTGCGCCGATGACGACGACGTCCGCCACGTCGGCGCCGTCTGCAACCCCGTCCCGGTCGAACTCCCCGCCGACCGGCGCCGCCTCGACGACTCCAACGAGGGCTGCCTCTCCGTCCCCGGCGCCTACATGGAACTCGCCCGCCCCGACTACGCCGTCGTCCGCGGCCAGGACCTCCAGGGCAACCCGGTCGTCCTCCAAGGCACCGGCTACTTCGCGCGCTGCCTCCAGCACGAGACCGACCACCTCTACGGCCGCCTCTACATCGACCGCCTCTCCAAGCGCGACCGCAAGGACGTCATGCGTCAAATGGCCGAGGCCACCCCGAAGTTCGAAACGGTCCCCAACGACTGACGTCGGATGTTCAGCGGTTGATGCTCTGGTCCTCGCGCACCATGACCTGGAACTGCTTGCTCGACTGGCCGTTCGGCAGCCCCGGGGCGCTCGGCGGGCCGTCAGGGTTGGCGGACGGGGTCCAGGTGACCTCCCACACGACCGACGCCTTCAGCTGGTAACCGCCGTTCGGCGACGCCTTGTTGTAGGTGACGTTGCACCCGGCGTCCTTGGTGTTCACGCTGTACTTCCCGCCCGACGCCTTCAGGTCGTACGTACAACTCTGCGGGTCCGCGTACTCCGTCCCGGCGTCCACGGTCAGCCGCACGGGCACCGCTGAGGTGGTCGCCGCCACATGGATACCGAAGTCCGGGTTGTCCAAACTCGCGGTCACCCACACCTTCGGCAACGCCTTGTCGAAGGCGATCTCCGTATCCAGGTTCACGAGTTGGTTCTGGGCGACGGGGCGCAGCGTGATATCGGGCTTCGGCAGAATCGTGTCGTTGAACGCGAGCCCCGCGAGTGTTTTGGGGTCGATGGTGGGAATGTCGGGCGTGGACGGCTGGTCGGGGGTGATCCACGTCCACGGGTCGAGGGCGGCGCAGGAGTCGGCATTGCTCGCGTCCGGGGTGATCAATTGATACCAGGCGCCTTTGTCGCCCTTGTGGAAGTCGTCCGCGCCGTAGGTGTTGCCCATCGTCCCCCACGCCGATTCTGCGGACCTGTAGTTGCTGTTGATGTAGTCCGAGAACTGCGTCGGAGTGAACTCGGGTTCGTACCAGCACGGCGGAGGTGACCAGTTGGAGGTCGCGGGCGCGGTCATCTGCACCCCGGGGCCGTTGTAGCTCTTTTGGTAGTGCACCTGGGATTGGATCTTCCCAGGCGCTCTAGGCGTGCTGGGTGGCGGCGGTGTGGACGAGCCGCCTGGCAGGTCGCCCACATCGGCGCTGCTGGGCGCAACCGACAGGAGCACTCCACAAGTTGCCATCAGCACGGTGGCAAATGCACGTTGAGCAATCCTCAAAGCTGGCATCGCGCTGCCCCCCGCTGAGAGACGTAAGTCGCTGTCTGCCACGTCCCGTCTTTTGCCTTGCGCATCAGGGAGGTATGGAAGATGTAGCTGTTGGCCGAGGGCGTGGTGGTGACGACCTTGCCGGTCCTGGTGTCCTTGTCGTAGAGGTAGCGCTGGTCTTCGCAGAACGTCACACCTGCGGTTTTGCTGCCGATGGTGACTTTGCGATCGTAGTAGTGGACTGTGCCCGTGATCGTGTGGTGGTTCTTCTTCATTGTGTCGATCGACTCGCTCCACGTCTCGACGGCATCCTCGATGAAGTAGTGCGTGAAGAGCGGAAGGTTCTTGTCCGGCTTGGTAACAGCGACGTAGGCGGCGTCCAGTCCGTACCCCTGGTCCCTCAGTACGGCGTCCTTCGTCTTGTCGCCCGTGGTGTCCGGGTCGACGATCACCTTGACGTCGCTCGGGAAGTCGAACTTGGGCGCGCCAGGGTCCGCCGCAGGCGTCGTCGGTGGGGCCGTTGTCTGCGACGCAGTCGTATCACTGGGGGTCGGGCTCGACGCGATCTTCTTGTCGTGGCCGCCGCCGCAGGCGGTGAGGAGGAGGGCTGTTGCGGCGAGGGTGCCCGCGGCAGCGCTGAGCTTGGTTCGGGGTGCCATTGTGTTGCCAGTCTCCCGTTGTCAGTGTGTGCAGACGTGACGGGAGTGATGGGCGGGGCCGCGCCGAGGAGTTGGTGTGTGCAGAGCCCCCCCGGGCCGGTCCCCCTTCACGGTGGCCACGTTCTGCAAACGTTCGGTGCCCTACGTTAGCTGTCGTCACGCGGTGCAGTCCACGACGGGAATGACGGGAATGCGGTACGTACGACTGTGGGCCCGGGGTCGGCGGAGGATGCCGGGTCCGGGCCCACAGGGGGAAGAGGGAAGAGGTGGGGGTCAGAAGTCCTCGTCCAGGGCTACGGTGCCCTCGACGGCGATCTGGTAGGCGGAGGGGCGGCGCTCGAAGAAGTTGGTGAGTTCCTGGACGCCTTGGAGCTCCATGAAGGAGAACGGGTTCTCGGAGCCGTAGATCGGGGGGAAGCCGAGGCGGGTCAGGCGCTGGTCGGCGACGCACTGGAGGTACTCGCGCATGGAGGCGGTGTTCATGCCGGGCAGGCCGTCGCCGCACAGGTCGTGCGCGAAGAGGAGTTCCGCCTCGACCGCCTCGCGCATCATGTCGGTTACCTGGTCGCGCAGTTGGGGGTCGAAGAGCTCGGGCTCCTCCTTGCGTACGGTGTCGACGACGTCGAACGCGAAGGACATGTGCATGGTCTCGTCGCGGAACACCCAGTTGGTGCCGGTGGCCAGGCCGTGCAGGAGGCCGCGGGAGCGGAACCAGTAGACGTAGGCGAAGGCACCGTAGAAGAACAGGCCCTCGATGCAGGCGGCGAAGCAGATCAGGTTGAGCAGGAAACGGCGGCGGTCGTCGCGGTTGTTGAGGCGGTCGACGGTCTCCACGGAGTCCATCCAGCGGAAGCAGAACTGGGCCTTCTCGCGGATGGAGGGGATGTTCTCGACGGCGGCGAACGCGGCGGTGCGGTCGTCGGGGTCGGGCAGGTAGGTGTCCAGGAGGGTCAGATAGAACTGGACGTGGACGGCTTCCTCGAAGAGCTGGCGGGACAGGTACAGCCGCGCCTCGGGGGAGTTGATGTGCTTGTAGAGGGTGAGCACGAGGTTGTTGGAGACGATGGAGTCGCCGGTGGCGAAGAACGCCACGAGCCGCCCGATGAGGTGCTGTTCGGCCGGGGAGAGCTTGGCGAGGTCGGTGACGTCGGAGCGGAGGTCGACCTCCTCGACGGTCCAGGTGTTCTTGATGGCGTCGCGGTAGCGCTCGTAGAAGTCGGGGTAGCGCATCGGGCGCAGGGTGAGTTCGAAGCCCGGGTCGAGCAGGTTCTTCACGACGCGATCGGTCTGCCGGCTCGCGGTGGTGTCGGTGGTCATTACTGGCATGCCTCGCAGGACTCGGGGTTCTCAAGGGAGCAGGCGATCGCGTCGGCGTCGGCGATCACCGGCACGGCGGCGGATGCCGGGGTGGCGGGTGCCGGTGCGGCGGTCGTGGAAGAAGCGGAAGAAGCGGAAGAAGCCGCGCGGGCGATCCGGGTGGCCGGCCGCGACCGCAGGTAGTACGTGGTCTTCAGCCCCCGCTTCCACGCGTAGGCGTACATCGAGCTGAGCTTCCCGATCGTCGGCGTCTCCAGGAACAGGTTCAGCGACTGGCTCTGGTCGAGGTACGGCGTACGGTCGGCGGCCAGGTCGATCAGCGCGCGCTGTGGCAGCTCCCAGGCGGTGCGGTACAACTCCCGTACCTCCGCCGGAATCCAGTCGAGGCCCTGGATCGAGCCGTTGGACTCCCGCAGTGCCTCCCGGGTCCGCGTGTCCCACAGGCCCAGGTGCTTGAGGTCGGCCACCAGGTAGGAGTTGACCTGGAGGAACTCACCGGAGAGCGTCTCGCGCTTGAAGAGGTTGGACACCTGCGGCTCGATGCACTCGTAGACGCCGGAGATGGAGGCGATGGTCGCGGTCGGGGCGATCGCGAGCAGCAGCGAGTTGCGCAGGCCGGTGGTGGCGATACGGGCGCGCAGCGCGGTCCAGCGGTCCGGCCAGTGCGGGGTGGCGCCGAAGTGGTCGGGGTGCAGCACGCCGTCGGAGGTACGGGTCTGGTCCCACGCCGGCAGCGGGCCGTTGCGCTCGGCGAGGTCGCAGGACGCCTCGTAGGCGGCGAGCATGATCCGCTCGGAGATCTTCGTGGACAGCGCGCGGGCCGCCTCGGAGCCGAAGGGGAGCCGGAGCCGGAAGAAGACGTCCTGGAGGCCCATGATCCCCAGACCCACCGGGCGCCAGCGGGAGTTGGACCGGCCGGCCTGCTCGGTCGGGTAGAAGTTGATGTCGACCACCCGGTCCAGGAAGGTGACCGCGGTGTGCACGGTACGGTCCAGCCGCTCCCAGTCGATGACGTCCGTGCCGGCCGCGCCCTCCGTGCTGCCCGCGCCGTCCGGGCTGCCGGCCGTACGCTCCTGCGGGGCGATCACGAACGCGTTCAGGTTCACCGACCCCAGGTTGCACACGGCCGTCTCGGAGTCGTCGGAGACCTCGAGGATCTCGGTGCACAGGTTCGAGGAGTGCACGGTGCGTCCGGGGCGGGCGGTCTGGTTCGCGGTGCGGTTGGCGGCGTCCTTGAAGGTCATCCACCCGTTGCCGGTCTGCGCGAGGGTGCGCATCATCCGCCCGTACAGCTCGCGGGCCGGGATCGTACGGTGGGCCAGGCCGGCCGCCTCGGCGCGGCGGTAGGCGGCGTCGAAGTCGGCGCCCCACAGATCGACCAGCTCGGGGACGTCGGCGGGGGAGAAGAGAGACCAGTCCGCGTCGGCGTCGACCCGGCGCATGAACTCGTCCGGGACCCAGTGCGCGAGGTTGAGGTTGTGGGTGCGGCGGGCTTCCTCGCCGGTGTTGTCCCGCAGTTCGAGGAACTCCTCGATGTCGGCGTGCCAGGTCTCCAGGTAGACCGCGGCGGCGCCCTTGCGGCGGCCGCCCTGGTTCACCGCTGCCACCGAGGCGTCGAGGGTCTTCAGGAACGGCACGATGCCGTTGGAGTGCCCGTTGGTGCCGCGGATCAGCGAACCGCGGGCGCGCACCCGGGAGTAGGGGATGCCGATGCCGCCGGCGTGCTTCGAGAGGCGGGCCACCTCGTGGTAGCGGCCGTAGATGGAGTCCAGCTCGTCACGCGGGGAGTCCAGCAGGTAGCAGGAGGACATCTGCGGGTGGCGGGTGCCGGAGTTGAAGAGGGTGGGGGAGCTGGGCAGGTAGTCCAGCGCGCTCATCAGCCGGTACAGCGCGGTGACTTCCTCCACCGCGCGGGTACCGATCTCGACGCGGCCGCCGGGCGCGGTGCTGCCGTCGTCCTCGGCGAGGCCCGCGGCGACCCGCAGCATGAAGTGCTGCGGGGTCTCGATCACCTGGCGGGTGATCGGGTGCCGCAGCAGGTAGCGGCTGTGCAGGGTGCGCAGGCCGAAGTAGCCGAAGCGGTCGTCGGCGCGGTCGGCGAGCGCCTGGTCGACCAGCGCGTCCAGCCGGGCCGCGTGGGCGGCGACGAAGGCGGCGGTGCGGTCGCCGATCAGGCCCTCGCGGTGGCCGACCGCGATGGAGGTGGTGAAGGAGACCGCGCCCTGGCCGGCCGCCTCCTCGGTGATCGCCGCGCTCAGCAGGCGGGCGGCGAGCCGGGAGTACGCCGGGTCCTCGGAGATCAGCCCGGCGG
>NZ_JACEGK010000241.1:0-11412 GCF_056859195.1 Streptomyces sp. NH27 | reverse complement strand
GCAGCAGTTGGATGCTGGAGAGGCCCTGGGCGAGGGTGTCGTGGATCTCGCGGGCCAGGCGTTCGCGTTCGGCCAGCACGCCGGCGGTGTGCTGCGCGGTGGCCAGGTCGGCGCGGGTCGCGGTGAGCTCGCCGATCAGGCGCCGGCGCTGTTCGCTCTCCCGGTACAGGGCCTGGTAGCCCCACACCACCGCGACCGCCACAGCGGCGCCGAGGGAGGGTCCGATCGCCATCGCCGCGCTGAAGGTGCCCTGGTGGGCGGCGAAGCCCGCGATGGCCGCCGCCGCGGTGGCGGCCACCGCGGCCAGTCCGGCGCGTCGGGGCAGCAGGTGGAGCTGGAGGAAGTACAGCGGGAAGGCCATCCACACCCCGTCGGCGGACAGGCCCAGGAGTACGAGCCACACGCAGCCCAAAGCGGCCAGCCACCACGCGGCTGCCCGCCGCGAGCGGCGGACGGCGGGCAGCATCGGCCCTACCGCGTACACCAGGGCGCAGACCGCGGCCGTGGCGACGACCGCCGCGGCGTGCGGCAGGTGGTCGGCCACGGCCCGGACTGCGGCCAGGGCGAGCAGCCCCGCGACCAGCAGGTGCAGGCACCAGGCCAGGGCCCGGGTGGTGGGTGTCAAGGTGGGGGCGGTGGTGTTCATGGCCCTTCCAGCCTAGGAAGAAAACCCCAGCCGGGCCTCCATCGAAAGTTACAGCCGGCATGCCGCCCTTCGATGCGCCAAGTGCTGCCTTGGGCCGGATGCGCACACAGGGCCCTGGCGGCGAGGGTGGGGACGTACCGCTTCCACCCCCTGAAAGGGCAGCCTCACGCCGTGTTCGTCGCCTGGAGAGACCTGAAGTTCGCCAAGGGGCGCTTCGCCCTGATGGGCGCCGTCGTGGTGCTGATCACGTTGCTGTCCGGGCTGCTGTCCGGGCTGACCGCGGGGCTGGGCCGGCAGAACATCTCCGCGATCACCACCCTGCCCGCGAACAAGATCGTCTTCGACGCGCCGGGTGCGGGCCAGAAGCTGTCGTACTCCGACTCCACCGTCACCGAGAAGCAGTGGCGGCAGTGGGCCAGGACACCCGGCGTGAACAGCGCGGAACCGCTGGGCATCACCACCACCAGAGCCACTGCCGGCGACAAGAGCGTCGGAGTGTCCGCCTTCGGTGTGAAGCCCGGCTCCGTACTCGCCCCCGACAGCGACAAGATCGACGACCACACGGCGGTCCTGTCCACCGGCGCCGCTGCCGACCTCGGCGTCGGGCCGGGCGACACCCTCGCCCTGGCCGGGCGGCGGATCACCGTCGCGGCGGTGCACGGTGACGCCTCCTTCAGTCACACCCCGGTCGTCTGGACCAGCCTCGGCACCTGGCAGAAGACCGCACCCCCCACAGGCGGGAGCGCCGGGCCGACCGCCACCGTGATCGCCCTGACGACCGCCTCCGGCGCCGATCTCAAGGCCGCGGACCAGGCAGCGGGCACCAGGACGGTCTCCAAGGACGGCTCGCTGTCCGCGATCGGCTCCTACACCTCCGAGAACGGCTCCCTGCAGCTGATACGTGGCTTCCTGTTCGCGATCTCCGCCCTGGTCATCGGCGCGTTCTTCACCGTCTGGACCATCCAGCGCAGCGGCGACGTCGCGGTACTGAAGGCGCTGGGCGCCTCCACCGCCAACCTGCTCAAGGACGCCCTCGGACAGGCCGTCGTGCTGCTGGTCGGCGGCACCCTGACCGGAACCGCCATCGCCGTCGGCATCGGCTCGGCCGTCCGCGGCGGGGCGGTGCCCTTCCTGCTGACCCCCGCCACCATCCTGGTCCCCGCCGCGGCGATGATCCTGCTCGGCATGCTCGGGGCCGCCCTGTCCATTCGCCGCATCACCTCCGTGGACCCGCTGACCGCTCTGGGGAGCGCACGATGACCCTCTCCCTGCACGACATCACCCTCACCTACCCCGACGGCGACGGTCGGCTCACCGCCCTCGATCACGTCACCCTTCAGGTACCCGGCGGCAGCCTCACCGCCGTCGTCGGCCCCTCCGGCTCCGGCAAGTCCAGTCTGCTGGCCGTGGCAGCCACCCTGATCGCACCCGACTCCGGCACCGTCACCGTGCACGGGACCGTCACCACCGGCCTGTCCCGGGGCGAGCTGACCGAGCTGCGCCGCCACAAGATCGGCATCGTCTTCCAGCAGCCGAACCTCATCGCCTCGCTCACTGCGGCCGAACAACTCCAGGTCATGGCCAAGATCGACGGCCGCTCCCCGGCGAAGGCCCGGCCCCGCGCGATGGAACTGCTGCACGCCGTCGGCCTGGCCGACCACGCCGGCCGCCGCCCCCATGAGCTCTCCGGGGGCCAGCGGCAGCGCGTCAGCATCGCCCGCGCGCTGATGAACGACCCGACCGTGCTGCTGGTCGACGAGCCCACCAGTGCGCTGGACCACGAGCGCGGCGCGGCCGTCATCGACCTGATCACCCAGCTCACCCACCAGAACGCCACCGCCACCGTCCTGGTCACGCACGACCGCGCCCATCTGACCGCGGTCGACCAGATCGCCGAAGTCCACGACGGGCGTCTGCGCATGCCCACCGCGACCCCCGTAGTCCCCAGGACCCCGGCCTCCGGATAGGCTGCATGCAGAATGTGCACGCCAGATGCAGAGGGAGCTGGTAGTGGCGGCAGAACAGGGCACCAACCAGAGCGTGGAGCGGGCCGCCGCCGTACTCAGGGCACTCGCGGAAGGGCGGCCGGAGCGCCGGGTGTCCGACGTGGCCGCCAGTGCCGGACTGGGCGCCTCCACGGCCTCGCGCCTGCTGGCCACGCTCGAACTGCTCGACCTGGTGGAACGCGACCCGGTCAGCGGCCTGTATCGGCTCGGCCTGGGTACGGTGTCGCTGGCCGCGGTCGCGCTCAACGCCGACCCGGTGCACCGGGCCTCCCGCATGGTGCTCCAGGATCTGGCCGCGCACACCGGCCTCGGCGCCAACATCGGTATCCGGCGGGGCGGTGAACTGATGTTCCTCGCCAACTTCGAGGGCCCGCGCACCCCGAGGGCCTACACGCAGGCCGGGCACACCGCACCGCTGCACGCGACGGCGATGGGCAAGTGCCTGCTGTCCCGGATGAGCGGGGCCGAGCGCCGGGAACTGCTCGGCCCCGCACCGGAAGCCCACACCGAGCACACGATCACCTCCCACGACCGACTCGACTCCGTGATGGACGAGGTGCGCCGTACCGGCTACGCCACCGAAGCCGAGGAACGGGCGCTCGGACGTGCCTCGGTGGCCGCGCCCGTCCGGGACGCCACGGGCCAGGTGGTGGCGGCTCTCTCGCTGTGGGGCCCGGCCTCCCTGCTCGCCGAGGAGGACAGGCGGTCCGACCACGGCGGCGGCCTGACCCGGCAGGTGATCGAGGCCGCCGACGCGGTCAGCCAGGCGCTCGGCGCCCACTGATCCGGTAGGCCCGGTCAGTCCTGGTAGGCCCGGATCGCGAACAGGTGCGCGCGGGGCGCGCCGTGCGTGGCGTCGACCACGACGCGCAGTGCGGTCGTACGCACCGGTCCGTCGGCGAAGCGGTGCACCCGGTGACGGCGGCGATTGCCCTCGACGACGACCTCGGTGCGCCACTCGCCGCCGGCCGTGCGGGCCAGCAGGCGGTAGTCCCGCACCAGTTCGGGCATCACCTCGAACGGAGTGCGGTGCCGGTGCAGGTTGTTCAGGTACTCGTCCACGTCGTCGTCCCACACCAGGTGGACCGTCCGCAGCTCCTGCTCGTCGTCCCATTCGAGCTGGAGGTACTCAGTTGTACGGCCGGACCCGGCAGTGGTCTCGGACACCCACATCTGCGGGCCGCCGTAGGGCCGTTGGTAGCCGCCGACCGCCTTCGTGGGCGCGAAGGCGGAGGTTTCGGGGGAGGCCCGGAAGCAGAACGAGCGCCGGCGCAGCTCGCGGGCGGACCATTCGATGAGCGACTGGCCGTCCTCCTCCGGTATGTCGTGATCGACGGCCGCGTCGCCGTCCGCCTTCCGGCGCAGGGCGAGCACCCCCTCCGTCCGCGTCGGTGTCACGTACAGCGCCACGCCCGGCGTCGCCCGCGCCACGAGAACGACGTTCTCCGGCGACGGCGGGTGGTGCGGGAGGTGCGGGAGGTGCGCCGTCACCCATCCGGGCCCGCCCGGTGGGACCGTCACACGCGTGCCGGCCAGGCGCTCCAGCGGAACCCCGTTCTCCGGCAGGCGGGTGCCCCACAGTTCCACGGTCAGGTCGGCGCCGCTGTCGGAGGACGCCAGGAGGTCGACCGACTCCAGCGACGGATCGATCGGTAGCAGGATGCCGATGTCACGCTCCAGCGCGAACGGCTCGCGGGTATCGGCCGGCGCGGGCTCGGCCGCCAGCCGGCGCAGATGCGAGGAGGCGGTGACCCGGGTTGCCGTACGGGCGAGGTCCGCGGGGTCGGTGTTGGCGACGCCGATCACCGACGCGTCCTGGCGCAGCAGCACCTGGCCCACCAGCTCCGCACGTTCGGTCGCCAGCGTGCGGGGGCTCAGCTTCTGCGCGACGCACAGGGCCGCCGCCGTGCCCGCGGCCTCGCCCAGCGTCGCGCAGGTGGCCATCACCCGGGTCGCGCCGAAGGCGATGTGGGTCGCGGAGATGTTCCGGCCGGCGAAGAACAGGTTGCCGACGTTCACCGAGTACAGGCTGCGCAGCGGGATGTGGAAGATCCCGTTCGCGTACCGCTGCCGGGCACCGGGCCCCTCCGCGTACATCCCCTGCACCGGATGGAGGTCCACCGACCAGCCACCGAAGGCGATCCGGTCGGGGAACTGCCGTTGTTCCAGGATGTCCTGCTGGGTCAGCACGTGGTCGCCGACGAAACGGCGGTACTCCCGCTTGCCCGGCAGGCTGCCCGCCCACTCCAGGACGAGGCGGTCGGCGTCGAACTCGCCGGAGTTCTTGATGTGGTCCCAGATGCCGATGATGACGGAGGACAGCTCGTCCCGGATCCGTTCGTTGTCGTGGACCGTGTCCAGTTCCCCGCCCCACTCGACCCACCAGTAGTCGCAGCCGTTGTCGCCCGTGCGCAGCACCCGGTTGCGCAGGATGGGCGTCGTCGCCAGGTCCTTGGCGTAGCTCGGGGGCACGAACTTCACCGGCCGGTCGGCCTGCTTGGTGTAGAAGAGCAGCGTGGAACCGAGCAGTGCCCCGTCGGCCTCCTCGGGGGCCCATGGTTCACCGAACTCGCCGCGCGCCTCGCGCCCCAGCCGGTACCGGGCGCCGGCGAGGTGGCCCACCAGGCCGTCCCCGGTACAGTCCAGGAACTGCTCGCCGGTGAAGGTGATGACACGCTCGGAACCCATCATCCAGCCGGTGACCGAGCGTATGGCGCGGGCCTCCTCGGGGCCGTCCGCCTCGACCTCGCGTACGTCCGTGTTGAGGTAGAGGTCGATCAGCGGCTCGGTGCGGACCGCGTCCAGGACGACCTGGTCCCAGTAGTACGGGTTGCCTTCCGGGTTTCTGTACTGGTTCTCCGTGTACAGCTCGCCCATGATGCCGGTCTCCCGGGCGAACCGCTGCACCCCGTGCGCGGTCGCACCGCAGACCCACACCCGTACCTCGCTGCTGCTGTTGCCCCCCAGCACCGGCCGGTTGTGGACGAGCGCCACCCGCAACCCGAGCCGGGCGGCGGCGATCGCACCGCACACGCCGGCGAGCCCGCCGCCGATCACGACGACGTCGTGGTGGTTGCGTTCGTGTCGCATGATGCTGCGCCCCCTCACGTCAGTGGCACGCTCGTCCGCCACTGGCTTTGCAAGCGTCACCCGCATTATGAATGCGATGTGCATATTATGCATCGCGTCGACGGGCGGCGGAAGGTGGATGCGAGCAACGCCGGGCGGGCGACCGCCCGCCCGGCATCCGGTGGAGCGCTGGTGAGCATGGACGTCGCCGGACATCGAATCGAGGGGACCATCCGGGCCGACCCGCTGGACGCGGTAGTACTCCTCGGAGGGGGCGACAAGACGCTGCCCGCACAACTCATGGGAGCGGTCACGACTGTTCCGGCTGCCGGAGCCGGGCGGCGAAGATGTGCTCGACTGACCATCGTGGCCCGGCCACACGGGGAAGGGTGTGACCGGGCCGGCGAGGCTTCCCGCGATCGGATGCCGAACCGTCAGAGGATCTGGATGGCGACGACCTTGGGCGGGTTGTTCGGGAAGGTGATGTCGTGCCAGCGCTCGATCTTCACCGAGTCGCCGTTGGCGTCGTAGTAGATCAGGTCGTTGTTGCCCGTGGAGATCTGGTCGACCCACCACCCGCCGAAGTCGGTCTTCCCGGCGTTCGCATAGCAGTCGACGCTCTGCTGACCGTTCAGGTGCGACCAGATCTTCAGGAAGTTCTCCCCGCCGACGCACTGGACGTGGTCGATGGCGAAGGCGTTGCCACCCGGCAGGCCGATGGTGATCGTGGCGGCCGCGGCGAGCACCACGGCCATCGAGCGCGCGACCCTCTTGAGTTTCGAGATCACAGATTCTCCTCGGATACGAAGGCCGGCGCACGGACCGGCCCTGTCGGCGACGTTGCGCCGGCACAAAGCGGTGCTTCGTCGAGTCGGCACAGAGCGGTGCTTCGTCGAGCCGGCGGACGGCCGGCTGCGCACCAGGCCGGCCCCTCACGGTCGCACCTGTCAGGGAGGCGACCGGAGGAGCCGATGCGGCCAACGTAACGATCACCACGTGCAGTTCGGCCGTAACACTCCGAACGCGAACCGCCGTTACGCAACGTCACCCGATCGCGGCGGACCGGGGGGCGTGCGGGCCGAGTCACGCGATGCCGCGCGATGCCGCGCGATGCCGTACGAGCGCCAGGCGGCAGGCGCCGGAGACTGCGAACAGCCGTGCCATCGCGGCGCGTTAGGGTGCGGAGGAGCGATTCGATCAACGATGGGGGCGGCCGTGGCTGAGGCGTTGGTGTTGGGTGGCGGAGGTGTCGCCGGGATGGCGTGGATGACGGGTCTGCTGGCGGGGCTGGCCGACCCGTCCACGCGCGGGCCGGCCGCCGAGGCGGGCCGCACCCAAGGTCGTAGCCTGACGATCGACTGGACGACGGCCTGATCCGCTTCCTTCGCCGACCCGTCTGCGCTGTCGCACGGAACGTCCTGTCGTACCGAGGAAACCGGTGCGGGCGCCGGGTCTCAACTGCCGGTGGAATCAGGTGCGGTGTCCGGGATCAGGACGGCCGCGCCGTTGACCCGGTCCGCGGCGAGGTCGGCCAGTGCCTGGTCGGCGTGCCCGAGCGGGTAGCGGGTGACGGTGGCGCGGACACCGACGCGCTGTGCGGTCGCGAGGAAGTCCCGCCCGTCCGCACGGGTGTTGGAGGTGACGCTGCGCAGGTCGCGTTCCTGGAACAGGTGCCGCTGGTAGTTCAGCACGGGGATGTCGGACAGGTGGATACCGGCGATGGCCAGGGTGCCACCGCGGTCGAGGGCGGCCAGCGCCACCGGCACCAGGTCGCCGACCGGGGCGAAGAGGATCGCCGAGTCCAGCGGCTCGGGCGGTGCGTCGTAGGCGTCGCGCGCGGACGATGCGCCCAGTTCCAGGGCGAGTTCGCGGGCGGACGCGGACCGGGTCAGCACGTGCACGGTCGCGCCGTCGGCGAGGGCGACCTGCGCGGCGAGGTGGGCGGAGGCCCCGAATCCGTACAGGCCCAGCCGGCCGCCGGGCGGAAGCGCGCTGCGCCGCAGTGAGCGGAAGCCGATGATGCCGGCGCACAGCAGCGGCGCCAGCTGTGCCGGATCGGCGTCGCCGGGAAGCGGGTACGCGAACGCCTCGGGCAGCACGGTCATCTCGGCGAAGCCGCCGTCGGCGTCCCAACCGGTGTAGACCGACGACGGACAGAGGTTCTCGTGGCCGGCCCGGCAGTAGCGGCAGACCCCGCAGGTGCCGCGCAGCCAGGCACCGCCCACCCGGTCGCCGACCGCGAAACGGCTCGCCCGCTCGCCGGTCGCGCTCACCCGGCCGACGATCTCGTGGCCGGGGACAGTCAGCGGGCGTCGTGGCTGGAGGTCGCCCTCCGCGAGATGAAGGTCCGTACGGCACACACCGCACGCCTCGATCCGTACCTGCACCTCGCCGGGCCCGGGTACGGGTATCTTCCGCCGGACCGGGCGCAGCGGTCCCGAGGCGATCGGGCCCGGTTCGTTCACCGCCCAACCGCTCAGGTCCCCCGTGTGGGCGGCCTCGAACGCCATGCCTCCAGGATGCGCCCGCCCGTGCACCCGGGCAATCGGACCGCGCTTATGCCGCCGGGCGGCCGGCCACGACGGCGGTTGCCCCGCCGGGCCGGCGTCATCACGGTCGGCGACGGCGCGTTCACCGATGGTGCGTCGGGTCCCCGGCGAGCCCGGCCGAGTTGTGCCCGCGTGGGCCGTGACCTCCTTGTATCGTCCTGGCGAGCGGTGCCGCGACGGGACCTCGCACGCTACGGTCTGGTTTGCGGCGATGATGCCGCGCGACGTGGACGTGACCGGGGACCGGGAGCCGTGCGGACACCGGCGGCTGCCGGAATCCGCATGACCTCGTACCGCGTGACACCACCACCGACTTGAGCGCACTGACAGGAGCCGAGGACTATGTCCGCTGACATCACGCTTCCCTTCGAGAAGGGCAGCCACGTGCTGTTCATAGGCGACAGCATCACCGATGCCGGCCGCCGTGAGGACAAGCCGCCGTACGGCAGTGGCTATGTGAGCCTGATCCAGGCCCTGGTGACCGCCGAGGCACCCGAGCTGGAGCTGCGCTGGAGCAACCGCGGGATCTCCGGCAACACGGTGCGCGACCTCTCGGCGCGCTGGCAGGCCGACGTCCTGGACGAGCGACCGGACTGGCTCTGCGTGAAGATCGGTATCAACGACTGCTGGCGGGGCATGGAGGGCCGTACGGAAGAGGCCGTGCCCGTCGGCGAGTTCCGGGAGACGCTCGCCGAACTCCTGGACCGGGCCGTGGCCGTCACCGGCTGCCGTGTCGTGGTCGCCACCCCCTACCTCATCGAGGGCGACACGTCCGACCCGTGGCGGATCGAGTCGGACCGTTACGTGGCCGCCACCCGCGAGGTGGCACGCGAGAAGGGGATGCCGCTGGTCGAGGTCCAGGCGGCCTTCGACCGCGTGCTCGCGCACACCGTGCCCGCCGACTGGGCCCGCGACCGGGTCCACCCGGCGTTGCCCGGCCACGCGGTGATCGCGCGCGCGTTCATCGACGTCTTCCGCGAGCTCGCCGCGGGCGACGCCGGCTGAGGTTGAACTCCGTTGTGGGGGCGCCGCGTTCGGGCCCGACATCTCCCGATCCGGCGGCCCGGGTCCGCCGGATCGGGAGATGCTCCTCGTCGGCCCCCCCGAACGTTCAGGCGCCCCCCGCTTGCGCGGTACGGGTCCCGGGCGGCACGCGCAGCCGGTACGCGGTGCGTGCCGCCCGGCTCCGGCGTGGAGTTGACCGCCGCCACCACCGCCGCCATCGCCACCGCCACCGCCACCACAGGCTCCCGCGGTGCACCGCACGGGTCGCCTGACCGGTCCCGGTAGTGCGCACCGCGCGCACCGCGCACACGGCAACGTCCTGCCGAACGCCCAGCCGGCAAAGGGCCGGCAGAACGTGCCGATGAACGTACCCCCGGGCGCCGCCGGAGCCGGAACCGAGGACGGGAGCGGACCGGCTCCCGCCCTCGGCTCCCGTCAGCCGCTCGGGCTCGCCGGGCCCGTCTTGCGATTCCTCGGGAGGCGGAGCGCCGCCACCGGCCGGCCCCGTAGGAGATGCTCGGCCACGATCGTTTCCGCCCCGGCCGGGTCCACGTGCCCGTACCAGACGTCGTCGGGTTGCACGCTGACCACGGGCGCCTGGTTGCAGGGGAACTGGCAGCCGGTCTGCACCACGAGGACGTCGTCGTCGCCGAGGGCGTGCTCTCTCA
This sequence comes from Streptomyces sp. NH27, assembly GCF_056859195.1. Taxonomy (NCBI): domain Bacteria; kingdom Bacillati; phylum Actinomycetota; class Actinomycetes; order Kitasatosporales; family Streptomycetaceae; genus Streptomyces; species Streptomyces sp. NH27. The sequence goes on along the minus strand of NZ_JACEGK010000241.1, from coordinate 1,469 downwards.
GCCCGCCCACCAGGGTGCGCAGCACCGCGTTCGCGCCCTTGGCGGTGCAGCGCGGCCCGCGGCACACCAGGACCTGGTGGCGGTGGCCGGTCACCTCCTCCCACGCCGCGGAGGTCAGGCCGGCCTCCTCACCCGTGACCGGCCGGACCGAGGACGCGGCGGCGGCCACGGCGTCCAGCCCGTCGGCGAGCTTGGTGGCGACCAGGACGTCGGGGCGGCGGCCGCCGTGCTCGCGCCACCAGTGGGCGGCGATCCGGCGCAGCCAGGACGGGCCGGGGCCCGTGTCGCCCAACCTGACCCCGACCAGGACGACCGTCCCGGCTCCCGCGTCGGCCAGCCGCGCCAGCTCGGCCGGCAAGGACGGTTCCCCCTGTTGGAGGAACGCGATCGTCGCCCCGGACCGGCGGGCCCGGTCCAGCAGTTCGGCCCGGCGGCCGGCCTCGACGACGGACATGCCGACCAGCACCAGGGCCCCGCCGTCACCGGTCATGACGCGGCCTCCGCACGCAGCACGCCGTTCCACCGGACATGCGGCCGGTCGTGGCGGGGATGCCGTTCCACGGTCGCGTCCACCCCGTAGACGCGGCCGATCATCTCCGCGGTCAGCACCTCGGCCACCGGTCCGTGGGCGACGAGCCGGCCGTCGAGCAGGACGGCGGTCTCGTCGCAGTAGGCGGCGGCCAGTTCGAGGTCGTGCAGCGCCGCGACCGCGGTGACGCCGAGCTCCCGCACCGTCTCCAGAAACCGCAACTGGTGGCGCAGGTCGAGGTGGTTGGTGGGCTCGTCCAGCAGCAGCACATCGGGCTCCTGCGCCAGCGCCCGCGCGAGCTGGACCCGCTGGCGCTCGCCGCCGGACAGCGACGACCAGCTCCGGTCGAGCAGCCCGCCGACGTCGGTGGTGGCCGCGGCCGCCGCCACCGCGTAGCGCTCGCGGGCGGCCGCCGCCGAGCCCGGCGGCACCGGCCACCGGCCGCGGTGCGGGGTCCGGCCCTACTCGACCACCTGACGCACCGTCAGCGGTAGCCCGGTGTCGGCCTGCTGCTCCATGAACGCCAGCCGCCGCGCCCTGCGGCGGGCCGGCAGCGCGTACAGGTCCTGCCCGTCGAGCAGGACGCGGCCCTCGTCGGGCCGGCGCAGGCCGGCCAGGGACCGCAGCAGGGTGGTCTTGCCGGCGCCGTTCGGCCCGAGCAGTCCCGTCAGCCGGCCGGGGGCGAGGCCGAGCGTCACGCCCGACAGCAGGGTGGCGGCGCCGGCCCGGACCTCGATCCCCTCGCAGCGCAGCACGTCCGGCTGCCCGGCCGTCACGACCGGACCCCCGCCGCGGCGCCGGCGCGCCCCTGCCGCCACAGCAGCCATCCGAAGAACGGCGCGCCGAGCCCGGCGGTGACCACACCGATCGGGATCTCCCGATCGGGGAGCACCGACCGCGCCACGACGTCGCTGCCGACCAGCAGTGCGGCGCCCAGGAG
>NZ_JACEGK010000240.1:0-11418 GCF_056859195.1 Streptomyces sp. NH27 | reverse complement strand
CACCCAGAGCATGGTGCTGGGCCGCGTCAACGAACTGTCCGACCCCCGGGACGTCGTGCTGTGCGCGGCCGGCTCCATGCCCGGCGACCTGCACAAGCTCTGGCGGGCCCGGGACCGTAAGGGCTACCACGTCGAGTACGGCTACTCCTGCATGGGCTACGAGATCCCCGGCGCGATCGGGGTGCGGCTCGCCGACAGCACGCGGGACGTCTTCGCGATGGTCGGCGACGGCGGCTACCTGATGATGCCGACCGAACTGGCCACTGCCGTCCAGGAACGCGTCAAGATCATCGTGGTCCTCGTGCAGAACAACGGCTTCCACTCCATCGGGTCGCTGTCGGAGTCGCTCGGCTCGCAGCGGTTCGGCACCCAGTACTGTTACCGCGGTGCCGGCGGCGGCCTCGACGGCGCCCACCTGCCGACCGACCTCGCCGCCAACGCCCGCAGCCTCGGCGCCCACGTCATCGAGGTGCACTCCCCGGCCGGGCTGGAGGCCGCCATCGCAGCGGCCAAGGCGTGGCCGGTCGACGGCGGGCCCGTCGTCATCCACGTCGAGACCGATCCGCTGGTGCCGGCGCCCGACAGCGCGAGCTGGTGGGACGTGCCGGTCAGCGCGGTCTCGACCCTCGACTCCACCCGGCAGGCGCACCGCGCGTACGTCCGCCACAAGGAAGGCCAGCGCCCGCTCATCGCCCCGGCCGCCGACGCCGGCAGTCCCCGCGATGAACTCCACGAAGGAGACGCCGCCGGGAACCGACCGGCCACGACGTCCCGTCCGCACACCGCACCACCCGTAAGGAGCCAGCCGTGAGCAACCCGCCGCGCATCACCCACCTCGTCGACGGACGCCCGTGGCAGGGCACCGCCGAACGTACCGGCCCGGTCTTCAACCCTGCCACCGGCGAGCAGTCCGGCACCGTCGACCTCGCCTCGGCCGAACTCGTCGGCACCGCCGTCGCATCCGCCAAGGCCGCCTGGCAGCAGTGGCGTTCGACGTCCCTGGCCAAGCGGACCCAGGTGCTCTTCGCCTTCCGTCACCTGCTCCACGAGCGCAAGGAGGAGATCGCCGCCCTTGTGACGGCCGAGCACGGCAAGGTGCTGGCCGACGCGGTCGGGGAGGTCACCCGCGGCCTGGAGGTGGCCGAGTTCGCCTGCGGCATCCCGCACCTGCTCAAGGGCGGTTTCACCGAGAACGCCTCCACCGCGGTCGACGTCCACTCCGTCCGGCAGCCGCTCGGCGTCGTCGCGGTGATCTCGCCGTTCAACTTCCCCGTGATGGTGCCGATGTGGTTCGTCCCCCTCGCGATCGCCTGCGGCAACGCGGTGGTGCTCAAGCCGAGCGAGAAGGACCCGAGCGCGACGCTCGCCATGGCGGCCCTGTGGCAGGAGGCCGGCCTGCCCGACGGCGTGCTCCAGGTCGTGTGCGGTGACAAGGAGGCCGTGGACGCGCTGCTCACCCACGAGGACGTCGCGGCGGTCTCGTTCGTCGGCTCGACGCCCGTCGCGCGGTACGTCTACGAGACGGGCACCGCCCACGGCAAGCGCGTCCAGGCGCTCGGCGGGGCGAAGAACCACATGCTCGTCCTCCCCGACGCCGACCTCGACCTGGCCGCGGACGCCGCCGTCAACGCCGGTTTCGGATCCGCCGGCGAGCGCTGCATGGCAGTCTCCGCGCTGGTCGTCGTCGAGCCGGTCGCGGACGAACTCGTGGCCAAGATCGCCGAACGGATGGGCCGGCTGCGCACGGGCGACGGCACCCGGGGCTGCGACATGGGTCCCCTGGTCACCCGGCAGCACCGCGACAAGGTCGCGTCCTACGTCACCGCGGGAGTCGAGGCCGGCGCGACCCTCGTCGTGGACGGCACCACGGGTGAATTCGACGCCGACGGCGACGGCTTCTTCCTGGCACCGACCCTCTTCGACCACGTCGGTCCGGGCATGCCGGTCTACGACGACGAGATCTTCGGCCCGGTGCTGTCAGTGGTCCGCGTCGCCTCCTACGACGAGGGCCTGGCGCTGATCAACGCCAACCCCTACGGCAACGGCACCTCGATCTTCACCAACGACGGCGGCGCCGCCCGGCGCTTCCAGTACGAGGTGGAGGTCGGCATGGTCGGCGTCAACGTGCCGATCCCCGTCCCCGTGTCGTACTTCTCCTTCGGTGGCTGGAAGAACAGCCTCTTCGGCGACACGCACGCCCACGGCACCGAGGGCGTCCACTTCTTCACTCGCGGCAAGGTCGTCACCTCCCGCTGGCTGGACCCGAGCCACGGCGGCATCAACCTGGGCTTCCCCCAGAACGACTGACATCTTGTAGGAGCATCCGCCCGGCAGGCGGCGGCCCCTTGCCCATGGGAGCGGGCGAGGGACCGCCGCCGGCCCGGCGGTCGCCGCAGCCGATGTTCACGACGGCCGGGGAGTTCTGGTAGCAGGCGAGCGGCCGTCGTGGCACGGTCGGCCGGTGCTCGGGCCCCGCTCATCGAAGCTCGGCGCGGGAGCGACGGCGACTGCCCGCGCCGCGCACCGTCAGCAGATCCGGGGCAGTTGCTCGCCGATGGGCAGGTCGACGACCCTGGTGCCGCCCAGGCCGGTCCGCGCGACCACCATCCCGGGGTGGTCGGCCACCGCCTCGCCGATCACGCACGCCCCGGCGCCCAGCGGATGCGCCCGCATCGCCGCGAGCACCGCGTCGGCGTGCTCGCGCGGCACGAAAGCGACCAACTTGCCCTCGTTGGCCACGTACCAGGGGTCGAGGCCCAGAATCGCGCACGCGTTGGCGACCTCCGCGGGCACCGGAACCGCCCGCTCCTGGAGCACCACGCCCGTCCCGCTCGCCGCCGCGATCTCGTTGAGGGAGGCGGCCAGCCCGCCCCTGGTGGGGTCGCGCAGCACATGCAGATCAGGGGTGACCGCGAGCATGGCGTCGACCAGCCCGCCGAGCGGCGCGCAGTCGCTCTCGATCGCCACGCCGAACTCCAGGCCCTCGCGCACGCTCATGATCGCCACGCCGTGCACGCCGACCGGGCCGCTGACGATGACCACGTCGCCGGGCACCACCCGGTCCGGCCGCAGGTCCACGCCGGCCGGGATGAGGCCGATCCCCGCGGTGTTGATGTAGATGCCGTCACCGTGCCCGGCCTCCACCACCTTGGTGTCCCCGGTGGCGACCTCCACGCCCGCGGCCCGCGCCGCCGCGCCCATCGCCTGCGCGACCCGCGCGACGACCGGCATCTCCACGCCCTCCTCCAGGATGAACCCGCAGGACAGGTACGCCGCCCGCGCGCCGCTCATCGCCAGGTCGTTGACGGTGCCGTTGACCGCGAGGTCGCCGATGCAGCCGCCGGGGAAGAACAGCGGCCGCACCACGAACGAGTCGGTGGAGAACGCCAGCCGCGCACCGCCGAGCGACACCGCCGCCGCGTCGCTGAGCTGCGCCAGCACCGCGCCGCCGAACGCGGGCGCGAAGATGTGCTCGACGAGTTCCGCCGACATCGCGCCGCCCCCGCCGTGCCCCATCACCACCCGCGGCTGGTCGCGCAGCGGCGCCGGGCAGGTCCACGACAGCATGTCGAGCACGGGGGGTTCGGGGGTGCCGGGGGTGCCGGGCGTGCCTGTGGCATCGGCGGTCGCGCCGGTCCCGGCGGTCTCCGGCCCGGACGGCTCCGGCACGGACGGCGTGGCGCGCTCCGGGGAGTTACGGCGATCCGCGCGGCCCTCGCGCGCTCGGGTGGTCTCAGGCAACGGGGCTCGCCTCCATGCGTGCGGGGGCGGTGTCGAGCCGCCGGTAGAGGTAGTACGCCGCACACGCGCCCTCGGTGGAGACCATCGTGGCGCCCAGCGGGTTGCGCGGTGTGCAGGTGGTGCCGAACGCCTCGCACTCGTGCGGCTTGATCAGGCCCTGCAGTACCTCGCCGGCCCGGCAGGCGGCCGGCTCCAGGGTGTGGATGCCGGTCACGGCGAAGCGGTGCTCGGCGTCGAAGTCCCGGTAGCGCGGCGACAACCGCCACCCGCTGTCCGCGATCACCCCGATCCCGCGCCACGCCCGGTCGCCGACCTCGAAGACGTCCGCGAGCATCGCCTGCGCGGCCGGGTTGCCCTCGTCGCGTACAGCGCGCGGGTAGGCGTTCTCCACGCGGTGCTCGCCGCGTTCGAGCTGCACGACGGTACGGCGGACGCCCTCCAGGATGTCGAGCGGCTCGAACCCGGTGACCACGATGGGCACGCGATGCCGCTCGGCGAGCTCCGGGTACTCCGCGGTGCCCATCACGCTGCACACGTGACCGGCGGCGAGGAAGCCCTGCACCCGGCACTCGGGCGAGCGCACGATCGCCTCGATCGCCGGAGGCACCCGCACGTGCGACACCAGCATGCTGAAGTTGCGGATGCCGAGCTTGCGGGCCTGATACACCGTCATGGCGTTCGGCGGCGCGGTCGTCTCGAAGCCGATACCGAAGAACACCACCTCCTGCCGCGGGTTCTGCCGGGCGATCTTCAGCGCGTCCAGCGGCGAGTACACCACCCGCACGTCGCCGCCCTCGCTGCGCACCCGGAACAGGTCACGGTCGGTGCCCGGCACCCGCAGCATGTCGCCGAACGAGCAGAAGATCACGCCGGGGCGCGACGCGATCTCCAACGCCTTGTCGATCACCTCGAGCGGGGTGACGCACACCGGGCAGCCCGGACCGTGGATCAACTCGATCCCGTCGGGCAGCAGTTGGTCGATGCCGTGCCGGATGATGGTGTGCGTCTGGCCGCCGCAGATCTCCATCAGCGCCCACGGCCTGGTCACCGTGGCCGCGATGTCGTCGAGCAGGCGCCGGGCCAACTCGGGGTCCTGGAACTCCTCGATGTACTTCACTGCTGCCGCGCCTCCTGCGGTGCCGGCCGCCGCCCGTCGGCGTCGCCGGACGTGTCGTTGCCGCTGTCCTGTTGGTGCGTGCCGTGCGGTCCGGGTACGCCCTCGGGTCCGGGCGTGCCGTGCGGTCCGGGCGCGCCGTCCTCGTCGGCCCACGGCGGGGCGCCGCCGCCCGCGGCCGCTTCCCAGGGGTCGCCGAACTCCTCCTGGAGCAGCCCGAGCGTGGCGAACAGCTCCAGCGTCTGCTTCGCGGACTCCTCGTCGAGGCGTTGCAGCGCGAAGCCGACGTGCACGATGGCGTACTCGCCGACCTGGAGGTCCGGCAGGTACTCCAGGCACACCTCCTTGACCACGCCGCCGAAGTCGACGCTGGCCATCCGGGTACCGTCCCGCTCTTCGATCTCCAGCACTCTGCCGGGTACCGCCAGGCACATGGGGCTTCTCCTCGCTCAAGTGGGTTAGTTCTGTGGGGGGTTCGGTACGTCGGTCGGCTCGGTGCCGGCCGGTGGCTCCGGGGCGGCCGGTGGGCACGACGCGGCCCGCCGGCGGCCGTTACGGGGACGCCGCCGCCCGTGCGGCCACCATCAGCTGGCCGAGCGCCAACCCGCCGTCATTGGGAGGCACTTGACGGTGCCTCAGCACGACGAATCCGTCCGCGCGCAGCGTCGCGGCACACGCCGACGACAGCAGCGCGTTGGCGAACACCCCGCCGGTCAGCGCGACCGTCGTCAGGCCGTGCCGCTCGCGGGCAGCCGCACACCAGGCGGCCACCAGGTCAGCCACCGCCCGGTGGAAGCGGGCCGCGACGACCCCCGCAGACGTGCCGGCGCGTACGTCGGCGGCGACCGCGGCCAGCAACGGCCCCGGGTCCGCGACGAGTTCGGCGCCCGCGCCCGCGTCGGTCTCCGGCCGCAGCGCGAACGCGTACCCGGGCCCGCCTTCGGTGCCGGGTGCGCCCGTGGCGGCGCCCTCCAACTCGACGGCGGCCTGCGCCTCGTACCCGGCCAGGTGGCATACCCCGGCCAGCGAGGCCACCGCGTCGAACAGCCGGCCCATGCTCGACGTCGGCACGCAGTTCAGTCCAAGCTCCAACTGACGTGCGAGCAGCCGTAGTTCCTCGGGCGGGCAGGCGGTTGTGCACGGCAGGTCGGCGTCCCACGGCAGCCCGGCCGCCCGCAGGTGCGCCAGCGCCATCCGGTACGGGCGCCGAACCGTCGCGTCACCGCCGGGCAGTTGGGCGTAGCCGAGCCGCCCGAACCGCCGGTGGCCGTCGTAGTCGGCGAGCAGCACCTCACCGCCCCACACCGCGCCGTCGTCGCCGTACCCGGTCCCGTCGAAGGCGACCCCGATCACCTGCCGTGTGCCGTCGAGGCCGTGCTCGGCCATCGCGGCCGCGACGTGCGCGTGGTGGTGCTGCACACGCGCCAACGGCCTTGTCCCGGCGGCGCGTTCGGCCCACCGGCCGGATCGGTACCGCGGGTGCCGGTCGGCGGCGAGCAGTTCGGGTCGTACCGAGGTGATCGACTCCAGCTGCAACTCGGCCCGCTCGAAAGCGCGTTGCGTCGCGAGGTCGTCCATGTCGCCGATGTGCGCCGACAGCCACGCCTTGCGGCCCTCGCCGAGGCAGAACGCGTTCTTCAGGTCCCCGCCGACGGCCAGCGCGGGCCGCACCGGCACCGGCAGCGTGACCGGCAGCGGCGCGTACCCGCGCGAGCGCCGCAGCACCATCGGCTCGCCGTCGCAGACCCGCACCACCGAGTCGTCGCACGGCACCTGGATCGGGCGGTTGTGGGTCAACCACGCGTCGGCGAGCCCCGCCAGCCGCTCCCGCGCCTCGGCGTCGCCGGTGACGATCGGCTCGCCGGACACGTTGCCGCTGGTCATCACCAGCAGCCGCGGGCCGGGCGGGTCGCCGGGCAGCCCCAGCAGCAGGTGGTGCAGTGGCGTGTACGGCAGCATCACACCCAGGTCGGGACCGCCGGGCGCCACGTCGTCACAGACCGGCAGACCCGGCCGCCGCCGCAGCAACACCACGGGCCGCAACGGCCCGGTGAGCAGTTCGGCCTCCAACGGCCCTACGTGCGCGAGCGGTTCGACGTCAGCCAGGTCGCGGGCCATCACCGCGAACGGCTTGCGGCCGCGCGCCTTGCGGGCCCGCAGCAGCGCCACCGCCTTCGGGTTCTCCGCGTCGCAGGCCAGGTGGTAGCCGCCCAGGCCCTTCACGGCCAGAATCGCACCGGCGGCGAGCAGGCCGCGGGCCTCGGCCACCGGGTCCGCCCCTCCCGACCGGCCGACATGGCGGACCAGCCGCAGCCGCGGGCCGCAGTCGTGGCAGGCCAACGGCTGGGCGTGGAAGCGCCGGTCGGCCGGGTCGGTGTACTGCGCCCGGCACACCCCGCACATCGGGAAGCCCGCCATCGTGGTGTGCGCGCGGTCGTACGGCAGGCCGGTGACCACGGTGAAGCGCGGCCCGCAGTTGGTACACACGATGAACGGGTGGCGGTACCTGCGGTCGGCGGGGTCGGCCAGCTCGGCCAGGCACTCCGCACAGGTCGCGATGTCCGGGGAGACCAGGGTGCGGGCCGCGCCGCCGTCCCTGGACGCGGTGATCGCGAACCCGGACTGGCCGGTCGCGGCCAGCTCGGACTGCTCGACGGACTCCACCGCGGCCAGCGGCGGCGCGTCGCCCGCGACGCCCGCACAGAACGACGCGACGGCCGCGGCCGGGCCCTCCACCTCGGCGACGACGCCCTCACCGGTGTTGGTGACGTGGCCGGCCAGTCCCAGCCGGCCGGCCAGCGCGTAGACGAAGGGGCGGAAGCCGACGCCCTGGACGACCCCGCGGACGGTGACCCTGCGGCGCACCACCGGATCGGCCGCCGCGATGGTGCCGTCGGCCGCTACGGTGCCGTCCGCCGTGGGGGCGGTCATGACCGGGGCCCGCCCGCGGGCTGCGGCCGGCCGGCGGTGTGATCGAGCCCGCCGTGGTCATGGCTGTGGTCGTGGCTGTGACTGTGGTCGTGGCCGTGCGCGTGGTCAGGGGAGTTGCCGTGCTCGTGCGGGTGGCCGTGCTCGTGCGGCTCGGCCATTCCGTCGTCGCCGTGGTGATGGCCCGGCAGCGGCTGGGACGCCATGACCGGGGCGTGCACGGGGGCGCCGCCGGCCGCCGCCATCGCGCGATCCAGCAGCGCGCCGACCCCGCTGCCGGTGCGGGCGGCGGTCAGCACCACCTCGACACCCGGGTTGACCTGCGCGACGTTCGCCCGGAACGCGGCCTCGTCGAACCCGACCGCGTCGGCGATGTCGGTCTTGGTGACGATCACCAGATGCGCGAGCCCGAACGCCGTCGGGTACTTCAGCGGCTTGTCCTCGCCCTCGGTGACCGACGCGAGCACCACCCGCAGCGTCTCCCCGAGGTCGTACGACGCCGGGCAGACGAGGTTGCCGACGTTCTCCACGAACAGCAGCCGGGTGCCGTCGGGCAGCCAGCCGTCGAGGTGGCCGCCGAGCATCCGCGCCTCCAGGTGGCACAGCCCGTCGGTGAGCACCTGCTTGACCGGCGCACCGGAACGCGCCAGCCGCAGCGCGTCGTTCTCCGTCGCGAGGTCCGCGGTGAGCGCGGCGACCGGCACCGCGCGCTCCCGGGCCAGCGCCAACTCCGCCTCCAGCAGCGCGGTCTTGCCGCTGCCGGGGCTGGACAGCAGATTGACCACGGCGGTGCCGCGGGCCGCCAGATCGGCCCGCAACTGCTGCGCGCAGCCGTCGTTCTTGGCGAGTACCGCCTGCTGGAGGTCGATCACACGGCACATGGTTCAGTGCTCCTCAAGGTCGGGCCGGCGTGCGCGGCCCGCGGCGGCGGGTGCCGGCGGGTCGTCCCACCGCACCCCGGCGATCAGCAGTTCGCGCCCGGCCAGCAGTTCGGCGGCCGCCGTGCCGCAGGCCGGGCAGCACAGGTCAGGCGGCATGCCCACCGGCCACTCGTCCGCGCAGGGCGCGCAGCGGGCCCGGGCGGCCACCGCTTCGGTCTCCAGCCGCGCGCCTTCCAGAACCGTGCCGGCGCAGGCGAGTTCGAAGCAGAACTGGAGCGAGTCGGGTACGACGCCGGCGAGTTCGCCCACCTGGAGCCGTACGGTCCGGACGGTGGTGGCGCCCGCGGCGAGCGCGGCGTCCTGCACCTGGCCGACGACCGCCAGCGCGATGGACATCTCGTGCATCGTCCTCTTCCCGTCCGGCAGTTCACGGTTCACGGTTCACGAACGACGGTTCGCGGGGCATTGCGTGGGGTGCGCCGCCGGCTTCATTACACGGCGGCGGCCCGGCGCCGCGGTATCGGCGCGCCGCCGGGCCGTCCCGCAAGGACTCGTTCGGTCGAGAGCGCCGTCAACTGCGGTCTACATGGCCCGCATGCGCAGGTAGCGGCGGATGTCGGGCAGGCTCACCGCGAGCAGCGCTCCGAATGCGGCCGCGGTGCCGGCGATGGTGATCTTCTTCAGCATGGTGATGTGTTCCTCTCCTGGACGGCCCCCTGGTCGTGCGATGCGTCGTGCGAGTGGTCGTGCGGCCGGCCGTGCGCCGCGTCGTGCCCCGGCGCGGTCGCGCTCTCGTCGAGCAGGCGGCGCACCAGGCGTACCGCCTCCGGCACGGCCGCCTCGACGGGAGCGCTGAGCCCGATGCCCTCCTCGACGTCCGCGGGCTCGCAGCCGACGACGAGGATGCGGCGCGGCGGGGTGCCGCCGGTGCCCGCGCACAGGGTGCCCAGCAGAGCCAGCACCGAGTCCGGGGACATGCGGTGCCCGTCGAGGAGTGCCTGACCGCTCTCCGCCGCTACGGCGCCCCCGCCGTCGCCCGGGCCGCCACCTGGGACGCCCGGCTCGATCAGGTAGACGGTGCCGGGGGCGCCGCCCCGGGCGGTCGCGTCCACGAGCACGAACGTGTCGTACCCGTCGAGGAGTTGGTATGCCAGGTGCACCCCGCGTACGCCGATGTCGACGGCCTCCACGTGGTCGGGCAGCGGCCCCTCGGCGGTCAGCCGGCGTACGGTCTCGACTCCGAAACCGTCGTCGCCGAGGAAGATGTTCCCGACCCCGGCGACCAGGGTGCGGGGAGTGCGGGTGGTGGTCACGCGTCCTCCAGCGGGGTGACCTCGTCGGGCTGGAAGTACAGGAACCGGCCCTGCGCGCGCCGGATGTCGGCGCCCGGGTCGCCCTCGACGGTGACGGCCAGGTGCACGCCGCCGTCGACGTCGTGCAGCACCGCCTCCACGTGGGCGTCGCAGCCGTGCAGGAAGAGGTCCTGGGCGTCGGAGCGGCGCAGCCCCGGGCGCAGCCGGACCCGGCTGCCCGCGCCCACGTCCTTGCCGTCGATCACCACCCGGTCGGTGGCCGGGTCGACGCTGCGGTCGCTCTCCGGGTCCCACCACGGCTTGCCCGGGTCCATCAGCGCGTCCAGCGAGTCCGGCGAGATGTCCAGGTCGGAGGGCATGGCGGGCGTCGATGGTGAGGGCGGTGCGGTCGGCGGCGTCGGCGGGGTCGGTACGGGCGGCCCGGTGATCTCGCGCAGCGAACGCACCGCGCCGTGCAGCCGGTCCAGCACCTCCGGCGGCATCGTGTCGGCGAGGTCGATCACCTCGGCGGCGCGCGCGTCCGTGCCACGCGCCTCCCGCTTCTCCTGCTCGGTCAGGGCCGAGGTGCGCAGCGCCAGGATCTCGTCGATCTCCAGCGCGTCGTAGAGCGCGCCCGGGCTCTCCGGGGCGATCGCCGGGTGGTCCTCCAGGATGATCGGGGAGGACAGCACCACGTCGCGGCGCCCGTCGGCGCCGGCCAGCACCGGCCAGGTGCGCAGGTTCGCGCACTGCGCGGTGGCCTCCTTCGCCCACTCCGGCGGGTCGGCCATCGACAGGAACGACCCCGCGCTCAGGCCGAGCACCAGGTGCGCGGAGACCAGCGCGTGCGGCAGCGCCTCCTCCCGCCCGGCGCCCTGCGGCCCGGGCGTCCAGCCTCCGGTGTTCTCCACCACCGCGGTCAACCGCTGGACCGCGTACGGCCCGGGCAGGTCCGCGGCGGCCAACCGGACCACGCCGCGCACCTCTTCGCGGCGCCGCAGCAGCCGACCGACGCGCCGCCCGGCCCGGTCGCGTACGTCCTCGGTCTCCTCGCCCGCCGGACGGGAGAACGGGAACTCCCGCTCGGTGCCGTCGAGTTCGCCGACATGCACGCTGAACTGGACCCGTTCCTCGATGCCTTCGTCCCAGGGCGTCAGCACCCGGTCGGGCAGGTCGAGTTGAGGGACCGTCACATAGGAGCCGTCGACGCGGAGTTCCTGCACCACCCGGCGCTGCGCGTGCAGGAACCGCAGTTCCACCAGCAGCTCCGCCCCGGCTCTGGGCTCCATCAGGCACTGGGTGCGCTGGAAGGCGTGCTCGCCGCTGTCGGCGCCCCAGGCGGGCGGCACCAGGACGCCGAACTGCCAGCGCAGCCGGTTCTTCGCCGCCGACGCGCGATACGGATAAAGGACGTAGCCCTCGAAGAGCACGGCGTCGGCGACCTTGCGGGCCGCGGCGAACC
>NZ_JACEGK010000239.1:0-11446 GCF_056859195.1 Streptomyces sp. NH27 | reverse complement strand
GGCGCCCGGCCCGGCGGTGACGGGTCCGGCGGTGACGGGTCCGGCGGTGACGCGCCGGGCGCCGACGGGCGGGCCGGGATCGACGCGGCGCTGGTGCGGCGGCTGATCGCCGCGCAGTTCCCGCAGTGGGCCGGGCTGCCGGTGACCCCGGTGCCCGTCGACGGCTGGGACAACCGGACCTACCGCCTCGGCGACACGATGACGGTGCGGCTGCCGACCGCCGAGGGCTACGTGCCCGCGGTGGACAAGGAGAACCGCTGGCTGCCGGTCCTCGCGCCGAAGTTGCCGCTTCCGGTGCCGCCCCTGCTCGCGACGGGTGAACCGGGCTGCGGCTACCCGTACCCGTGGTCGGTGCGCGGCTGGCTTGAGGGCCGGCCCGCGCGGCCGGAGCGGATCGGCGACATGACCGCGTTCGCCGTCTCGCTGGCCGGATTCCTCCGCGCCCTCCAGCAGGCCGACACCACCGGGGGCCCCGCGGCCGGAGCGCACAGCGCCCACCGCGGCGCGCCGCCGGCGTACTACGACGACGAGACGCGGCGGGCGCTGGCCGCGCTGCGCGGCCGGGTGGACACCGAGCGGGCCGAACGGCTGTGGGACGAGGCGCTGACCAGCCAGTGGCAGCGGCCGCCGGTGTGGTTCCACGGCGACATCGCCCACGGCAACCTGCTGGTCAGGGACGGCCGGCTGGCCGCGGTCATCGACTTCGGCACCTGCGGGGTCGGCGATCCGGCGTGCGACCTCGTCATCGCGTGGACGATGTTCGGCGGCCGCAGCAGGGCGGCGTTCCGCGCGGCGGTCGGCCACGACCGCGACACCTGGGCCAGGGCCCGGGGCTGGCTGGTGTGGAAGTCCCTGATCAGCATCGCGGAGCACCACGACAGCAATCCCGCGCTGGCCGCCGAGCACCGCCGCTCCCTGGACGAGGTACTCGCCGACCGCGAGGACGGGTAGACCGCGGACCGCGTGAGGGCCTGGGCACGCGCGGCGTGGCGCATGCACCAGGCCCGGACCTGGCTGTTCATCCGGTGAACGTACCGCCCGCCGGTCAGGACAGCGCCGCGGTCAGATCGACCTCGACCAGTTGTCCGGTGAAGCCGAGCCGGCTGACGCCGAGCAGCGTGCTCGCGGTGGTGAACGCCGGGCCGATGGCCGAGGCGGTGAGGCGGCGCCAGGCGCCGCCGAGGACGTCGGTCGCGTCGGTGCACACGTAGATGACGGAGCGGACGACGTCCGCCGGTTCCGCGCCGACGGCCGCCAGGGCGGCCAGCGCGTTCGCGGCGACCTGGTCGATCTGGGCGTCGAGCGACCCCGGGCCGACCAGCGAACCGTCGCGGTCGAGCGGGCACTGCCCGGCGAGGTATGCGGTACGGCCGGCCTCGACGACGGTGATGTGGTGGTAGCCGGGGGTCGGGTGGAGCTGGTCGGGGTTGACGCGGGTGATCTTCGAACTCATGGCGCCGAGTCTGGCGAACGCGGCCGCCGGGCGCACCTGGTTTGGCGATGCCCGGCCCGGCTCGTCGGCGGGTACGGCCGCAGATGCGTCGGGGGCCGGGCGTCAGGGCGTGGGCTGCCGCCGCCGTAAGCCGCCGCAAGTTGTCGTAATCCGCCGTAAGTTGCCGGATGCCACCCGGACGCCGTCCGGAGCCGTCGGAAGCCCCCGCCGGCCGGACAATTCCCTTGCGTGCGGCGGCCGGCCCGGCAGACTACGGGGGTGACGATCAGGGACCTGCCGCCCACACCCGCACAGCGGGCGCTACGGCACGTCGAGGCCCGCTCCACCGGCGCCCCGGTCGACCCGCGGCTGCGGGTGACGCTCAACTTCCACCCGGACCGGGCGCACGGCGGCCTGCCGATCCTGGCCCGGCTGGCCGCCGACGGCGTGTACCGCTCGCAGTTCGTGACCGGCACCGGCAACGGCGGCCTGACGGCGTATCCGGGCGGCGACCGGTGGCGCTGGGAGAGCCGGATCTTCGGCGGGGCCTACGACGACGCGCCGCCCGAACAGCGGCCGGTGTACGGCGCGCTCGACTTCCGCCGCCGCTCCACCGGCGGGGCGCCGCGGTTCGGCTCGGCGCACTTCCGGCTGACCGCCGGCGCCGTCGCACGGACCACGGTCTGCTACCCGGACAGCTTCTGCGAGCCCTCCGACTTCGGCGTCGCGAGCCGGATGGCGCTGATCGCGCTGGCCGCGGCGGACGGCAAGGACGCCCTCGACGACTACGTCGAAGCCCAGGTGCACGGTCCGGTCCTGCTGGAGCGGGATGTCGAGGCCCTCGTGCTCGACTTCTGCTACCGGGGTACCGCGGTCGAGCAGCAGGCCCGCGCGCTGCCGTGCCGGCTGGAGTGGCACGCCGGATTCCGGCTCACCGTGGCGGAGTTGCGGCGCCATCCCGGCTATCGGGGGCCGCGGTTCGTGGAGTTGGGCGCGCGGATCGCGGTCGACGGTCGGCTCGATCCGGCGGTCCTCGCGGCGGCGGCCGCCGGCGGCGAGCACGACCCGCGGGACCTGAAGAAGGTGTGGCACTACCTGGCCCGTTTCGGGGCGCCCGCGACGCAGGAGGCCGCGCCGCAGAGCACTCGTGACGCGTCCGGCGTGGGCTCGTCGTAGCGCCGGCACCCGGCCTCGCGGCGGGACGCGCAGGTCTGCCGTTTGCCGAAACGGCACACAGCTTTGCCCATACCGCGGGCCCGGCCGCAGGGTGGGGGCATGAGCGAACGAGAGATGACACGTGTGGACGGTACGACCTGGGACGTCGTGGTGATCGGGGGTGGGGCGGCCGGTCTGTCGGCCGCGCTGAACCTGGCCAGGGTGCGCCGGTCGGTGCTGGTGATCGACGCGGGCGAGCCGCGCAACGCCCCGGCGGAACGCGTGGGCGTGCACGGCCTGCTCGGGCGCGAGGGGATCTCCCCGCTGGACTTGCTGCGACTCGGCCGCGAGGAGGTCGCCTCGTACGGCGGCCGGGTCGTCGCGGGCCGCGTCACCCGGGTCGAACACGACGGCGCCGGCCTCCGCGTGAGCACGCAGGACGCGCAGGAGGTACGGGCGCGGCGGCTGCTGGTCGCCACGGGCCTGGTCGACGAACTGCCGGACGTACCGGGGCTGTCCGAGCGGTGGGGCCGCGATGTCCATCACTGCGTGTACTGCCACGGTTGGGAGGTCCGCGACACGTCGATCGGCGTGCTCGGCAGCTTCCACCAGGCCCTGATGTTCCGTCAGATGTCCGATGACGTCACCCTGTTCCGGCACACCGGCACCGAACTGACCGAACAGCAGTGGGAGCAACTGGCCGCGCTGGGCGTCGCGGTGGTCGACGAGCCGGTGACCGGTCTACGGATCGACGACGAGGATCGTCTCGCCGGGGTGCTGCTCGCGTCCGGAGTGGTGGTGCCGGTCCGCCACCTGGCAGTCGCCCCCTACTTCGTCGCGCGCGCCGGCTTCCTCGACGGCCTGGGCCTGCCGCTGCGGGACCATCCCAGGGGCGTGGGCGAGCAACTCGCCGTGGACGAGGCCGGGTTCACCGGAGTCGCGGGCATCTGGGCGGCGGGGAACGTCAGCGACGTGATCGCGGGCGTTCCGGCTGCCGCCGCCGCGGGAGTGGGCGCGGCGGCCGCGATCAACATGGATCTGCTGACGGCCGACGCCGAGCACGCCGCGGCCCTCCGAAGCGGCACGTCGCAACCCGCCCCGCACGGCGCCGTGTTCGGCCCGGCCATGGAAGCGGAGGTCTCCCGCCGCGCCCTGGGCACCCGAGTCCACGGCCTCGACTCCCCCGCGGCGGAGGGCTGAGGGAGCCGGCGGGCGTGTCAACGGGGCACGCGACGGCCGGCGTTCACGTCGTGGAGCCGCGGGCGCCGGCCTCCGCCGTTGCCGGATGGGCTCGGCCGTGCCAGGCGCTGCGGCGACGACGCACGGAGCCGCGTCACTGGGCCACTCCGCCGCGCCCGGCGGCATGCCTGCCCCGTCGGGCGGCCGGTGCGGATGTGGCCCAACTAACGCTCTGGTAGGGGACGTCGGGTGGTTGCGGCCGGTGTGGCCCCGGTCTCGGCGGGAAGTCATACAGCTGCGTTACTGTGCGGAATCACGCGATGATCGCGTTCTTGGGTACATATCGGCGAGCAGGATGCGGTGACGGTTGGTGCGACGGTGGATCGGCACGCGTCCGCGCCGCGGGGCGGACGGGGGACGGCGGGACCCGGCCGGTGCCGAGGCGGCGGGCGAGGTGGGGGGAGCCGGGCCCGGCTCCGGCACGGTGGACGCGGTGGACCCGGACAGAATCCACGTCGAGGAGATCGACGGCGTCCATGTGGTGCGTACGGTGGGCGAGCCTGCCCCCGACCCGATGTCGATCGCCGAACTCGGCTACGCCATGGCCACGCAGGACTCCACGACGGTCACCGTCGTGGTGGGCACCGAGAGCGAACGGGCCTGGGCGGGCCTGGCGGAGGTGCTCGACAGCCAGCGGCCCGGCTCCTTCCGCGAGGTGCTGCTGGTGCTGTCGCACGCTGCCACCGCCCGCGGGGACCGGCCCGCCATGGCACGCCGGATCGTCGAACGCTGGGGCATACGGGTGGTCGCGCCGGACGGGGCGGCCCTGCTGGTGCCGGGCGGCTCGCTGTTCGTGCCGCGGCCCCCGGAGGACACCGAGGGCGGGGACGGGACCGGCCGGGACCGCGGCTGGTGGCGGTTCTCGCCGGAGGGTGAACCCGATTTGCTGGGACGGCAGTTGCCGGCGCCCTCGTGGCAGGCGGACCTGGACCGGCTGTCGGGGACCGCGACCGGGGAGACCGCGGTGCACCGGATTCCGGCAGGGGTGGCGCTGCGCCCGCTGGACGCGCCGGCACCGCTGCCCGGCGAACTGGCGTTCGCCGTACCCGTCGGCCCGGACCGGCCGGTGGTGCTGGTGGGCGGGCCCGGCGACGAGGTCGAGCTGACCCCGCACGACGTCGTCGATGCCCTGGCGCTGCTGCCGCCGCCGATACGGCTGGCGGTCCGGCTCGCGCCGGGCGGCAACAGCGACCTGCTCGCGGCCGGGCAACTGGCCGCGGACACCTTCGGCATCGAGGTGGAGGTGCTGACCGGCTCGCCGCTGATGACCGACGGCCTGACGCCCGACGGCGACACGCACCAGGTGCGCACCGTGCTGATCGGGCGGGACGGGACACCGGCGTGGCGCCCCTTCGTCGAGGCGGTCGTGTGCCGTCCGCGCGGCGACGGCCCGGCCGTACCGCCCCTGCTGCTGCGCTGGCAGCCCCCGCTGCGGGGCGTCGGTTCGGCCCGGACCGGGGTGCTGCGGCTCTCCGACTCCTGGCAGGTCGCGGTGACCAGGGCCGGGCTGCGGGTCACCCGGGTGAGCGGCACGCCGACCGCACTCGCCGAGCGCCCGGTGGACGCCGAGGCGCCCGCGATCGAGCTGGGCACACCGGGCCAACCGCTCGGGACCTCGGCGTTGCCCGCCCTCCGCACGTTGCTCGCCGCGCTCAGCCCGGCGGTACGGCAACGCGCGGTGCTCCACCTCTACGGCGACTGCGGCACCGAGCAGGCACGCGAGTTGAGCCGGGTGCTGTCCGAACACGGCGTCAGGCGGCTGCGGACCAAGCCGCCCCGGCCCGCCGCGCGCCGACCGGCTCCCCCACTGTCTCCCCGGCCGCTCCCGGCCGGACCGACTCCCGATCCGCCGGGGCAGCGGCCCGGCCCGAGGCTTCCCGCCCGGCCCGCGCCGCCACGGCCCCCGGGTGCCCAACAGGCGGCGCCGACACCGGCTCCGGCACGCCCCCATGTCTCGGCACCGGGCACCACTCAGGTGAACGGCGCCGCACCGGCGCCCGCGCCCCCCGGGCCACGCCGCCCACAGGTCTCCGGCGAGCCACCGGACACCGCCCGGTATCCGGCTCCGCCGGCCCCGTCCCGTCCCCCGCCCGACGCGCGAAGTGCCGTGCGCCCGGTCGCCGCGCCGTCCGCAACGCCCCCGGCCCACGGTGACGGCGCCGCGCCCCGGCCCGTACCGGGGCAGCCACCGACGGGTGCTGCGCCCCCGGAGTCCGTGCCGTCGGAGTCCGTAACGCCGGCCGCCGCACCGCCGAAGTCCACACCACCGACCGCCACACCGCTGGCCGCCGCACCGCCGAAGTCCGCACCGCCGACCGCCGCACCGTCGGCTCCGGCTCCCCCGGCGGCCGCACCGCCCGCCGTGCGCTGGCCGGTGCTGATGCCGTTGTTCGGCCTGGGGTACCGCAGTTCCGCGGCCGAGCGAGAGGCGTTCCGGGCACTGGTGCCGGACGACACGTGGCGCAAGCAGGAGGAAGCCGTCGAGCGGATGCTGGCCCGGTCGGTCACGGAGGAGATGGGCGAGTGGGCGCCCAATCCCGTCGACGCGCTGGCCGTTCACCTGTACCTCACCACGTCGGACGGCCCGCTCGGCCACCGTGCGCTCGGCGCCGCCGTGCGCGCGGGCGACCCGCGCCTACTGCCGTACGCCGCGTGCCTCGCGTCGGGTCTGGGCCGCATCATGCCGTACCGGGGTCCCGTGTTCAGGAGCGGTGACGCGCTGGTGCCCGAGCGTACCGTCCCCGGCCGACTGCTGCGCTCCCCCGGCCCGGTCAGCGCGTTGACCGCGAACCTGCGCGGGCCCGCGGCGACCACCCGGTACGCCCTCTGGTCCGAGAACGGGCGACGGGCCCGCCTGCAACGCGGCGGCGCGCAGCCCCGCACCGACAGCGGCGCGGAGGCCGCGGACGAGGTCGTCTTCTCGCCGGGCACCCCCTTCCGGGTGCTGGGGGTGCGCGAGGTGCGCGGATCGGCCGTGGTGCTGCTGCGGGACATATCGACCGGCGCGAGCGCGGGCACGGGCGGAGCGGCCGAACAGGACCGGGCCGCGCTGCTCGCCCTGACCGAGGCGTTGGAGGAGGGTGTGCCGTCCGGCAGCAGGGGCCGGGTCCGGCGCTGGCCGGTGCGCTGTTCGGGCCCGGCGGGCTGGGAATGACGCCGAACGGCCGCTGAACCGAGTGCCGTTCGGCGGTAGGACGGTTCAGCGACACAAGGGGGGGCGGCGGCACAGAGGTTCGGCGACTCCCGGGCCCGCCACCGGTTCAGCGGACCAGCGCCTCAGCTACAGCGACACGGACGTCAACCGCCTTCTGGCGCCGGCCCACGGTGCCGGACTCAGGTGCTCGCCTGGCGCGGCTGCCCGTCAATCCATGTCCACGCTGGTCAGCGCGTCACTGATGAGGCGGGTGGCGAACTCGCGGTCGTCGGTGAGGTGGTTGATGCGCTCCGCGAGGAGGAAGGCGGTGGCTTCCAGGGGCGTCATCTCGTTCTTCGTCCAGTAGCCGTACTGCTTGCGCCACAGGCCGGGGCCCAGACCGGTGGCCGCGGCGATCACCAGGCCGGCCATGGTGGGGATGGTCTCAGGGCGAATGCTCTTGGGCATCATGCGCATCGTGCCCACGAGGTCGGGCACCACGCACTCGATGACGTCCTTCCCGTGGTCGTCGTATGCGGCCCGCAGCCACCGCATGAACATGTAGATGAGCGTGCAGGCGCCGTCCAGCACGTCATCGGCTTCCTTGGGGCTCATCGACGCGGTGAACTGGTCGATCAGAACCCGCTGTTCAGGGTCGATCCCGATGTTCTCGGCGTAGACGGCTTTGAGCCGGGAGTCGATCATCATAAGGGCCGTGCCCACATCTCCCGCGGGGGCGTACTGGGGGTCGCAGGGCGATGACACAGGATTCCTCCTCAACTCACCGCGAATAAAGCGGCGTTTCCGTACGATGACCCGTTGCTCGGCCAGCGTTTACGAGAAAACCCTAGATCGATGGCACCCACTCGAACGGTCCTGTTCCGCTGCCTCTCCACACAGACAGATTCGTGTACGTCCGGTGCGAGGCAGGAGATTGCCGTGGTGGCCGTCCAGTGCGCCGGGATGGTCGTCGCCGGCACCGACGATCTGCTCGTCGTGGCACGGTGACCGACCGTCGGCTGCGGGACCGGTCCTGCCCGGCAGTAGGGCCGCCCCGCCCCGCTGTTCACATCGACGACCGAAGCAGTCTGCGGTCTCGCCCCGCGCTCGGGCCCCCGGCCTGGAATCCGGCGATTCGGCCGCGAGCAGCCACTCGACCGGCGGCCACCCATCGAGCGGACCTCTCAACAGCCGTCAGCGCAGCGCCTGAGCGCGTGTCCGAGGTCGTTTCGGTGGGCTTGGCGTAGGGGCTTCCGGGCGGTGCGGGCGGTGCCGGCCGAGGGGGCGCCGTCATCGCGTCGACGGCGCCCCCGTGCGGTCCGTGCGGGCGTGGCGGTCAGCCGCGCCCGGGGGTCGGCTCGCTCACGTCGATCGAGGAGGACGCGAACTCACCGGCGAGGCTGAGCGCCTCCTCCTCGCGTTCCTCGACGACCGTGAGCCGGCTGCCGGTCGTACGCGGGATGCCGAACAGGGCCAGCAGCGCGGCGAGCAGGAAGAACAGCCCGCCCAGACCGAACGTCCAGACGAAGGCGCTCTCGGTCGGAAGTGTGACCGGACCGGTGGGCAGCCGGTGGGTGGCGACCTGGCTCGCCAGGATCGTGACGACGAGCGCGCTGCCGACGGCGCCGCCCACCGTGCGCATGATGGAGTTGATCGAGTTGGCCACCCCGGTCTCGTGCGGGCCGACGTTCATGACCAGGAGCGTCGGCATCGACGAGTACGCGATGGAGATGGCCGCGTTGCAGATGATGATTCCGACGATGACCTCGGCGGTCGTGCCGTGGAGCACTGCCAGGAGTGCCATGCCGACGAGACCGACGACACAGGCCAGCAGCAGGACCAGCCGCGGGCCTATTCGGGCGACGAGCCGGCCGGCCAGCGGTCCGGTGAACATCGAGACGATCGCACCGGGGAGCATGAAGACGACGCTGGTGCGCAGAATCGACGCGGTGAAGCCGTAGCCGGCGACCGTGTTCGGAGTCTCGACGAAGTACGTCACGCCGAGGAAGACGCTGAACATCGCGAAGCCGATGCACAGCGCGGCCAGGTTGGTCGCGAATACGGGGCGCCGGACCAGCAGGTCGAACGTGACGAGGGGTTCGCGCGTTCGGCGTTGCAGGACGATGAAGCCGGCCAGGACCACGACCGCGGCGACCAACAGCCCGACGACCTTGACCGAGCCCCACCCCCACGTGTGCCCCTGGGACAGCGGCAGGAGCAGGCAGACCAGCCCGACGCCCAGGACGACCGCTCCCCGGTAGTCGACCCGACCGCCCTGGCCGGACAGCCGCGGAATCGCGATCACGGACAGCGCGAGCACCACCACGGTCATGCCGACGCAGAGCCAGAAGATCCGCCGGTAGTCGGCGCCGCCCTGCGTCAGCAGGCCGGTCGCGACGAGCGCGATTCCGCTGCCGACGCCCAGTGCCGAGGCGGTGATCGCCATCGCGCCGGTGAGCTTCTCCCTCGGCAGCGCCTGGCGCAGGACGCTGATCGCGAGGGGGAAGAGCCCGAAGCTGGCGCCCTGCAGGACACGCCCGGCGATCAGCAGTTCGATGCTGTGCGTGACGGCGGCCAGGAGGCTGCCGGCCAGCGTCACGACCAGTGCCGCGATGACCACCCGCCGGTGTCCGAAGACGTCGCCGATCCGGCCCAGCAGGGGCGTCACGGCGGAGGCGGTGAGCATGGTCGAGGTCGTGACCCAGCCGACGGCGGTGGCCGATGCGCCCAGCTGCGTACCGATTTCCGGCAGCACCGGGACCACGAGGGTCTGGATCATGGAGAGGAGGAAGACCGCCGCCGCCATGGTCACCACGACAAGGCGCGCCGAGACCACCGGCTTGGCCCCGGTCGATGTTCGTTCATCAGGCATGGGTGAACCATAGCCGCCAAACTCGACACCTGTCGATTATTGCCGACGGCCGTCGATAAGTAGTGGCAGGGCGCTAGGGTGGGGCAATGGCATCAGACACCGGTAGCCGCCCGGTCAGGCGGCGCGGCCGACCGAGCAAGGGCGAGTTGCGCGAGGAGCAGATTCTCGACGCGACGCGGCGCCTCGTCACCGAGCGTCCGATGGCCGACATCACCATCGACGACATCACCGCCGCGGCCGGAATCTCCCGGACCAGCTTCTACTTCTACTTCCCGACCAAGCAGGCCGTGCTCGCCGCGCTGATGGAGCAGGTGTGGGAACGCTTCGGCCAGACCCACGGGTGGTTCGCCAGCAGCGGTCCGAGCCCGGCGGAGCTCCGCGACCAGCTGCTGCGGGTGGCCGAGATGTGGCAGGAGAACAGCGGGGTCCTCGCCTGCACGATGCCCGGCGGGTTCGCCGCCGGCTACGCGCCGCTGGAGGAGTTCGTGGGCCGCGCGAAGCAGCGGTTCGTGGACGGCGTCGCGGAGAAGATCCGGCGGGACCGGGCCGCCGGCCTCGCCCCCGAGAACGGCGACGCCGCCACGCTCGCGCGCATGGTGGCGGTCGTCCGCGACCAGAGGATCTCGGAGATCGTCGACCTGCCGACGGACGAACGGGAACGCGCCGTGGACGACCTGGCCGCGGTCATCCTCCGGATGATCTACTGACCCGCCGACGACAGCGACGCGACACCGGCACCATGTCATGCCAGGACCGACGGCCCGCGAACCCACCGCGAACAGACCATCGAGTCACGCACCCGGCGTGAGGTCGGCGATCCGCGCCGACGGCGGCAGTGGCAGTGGCAGTGGCAGTGGCATGATCCGGCCATGGATCAACTCCCGTACTCGTCTGCGTGGTTGTCACAGTGGCGTGACGAGATCATGGATGCGGTAGGCACCATGACCCTGACGTTCGAGGAGACCTACGGCTACACGCCGGGTACGAACGAGGTCCGGGTCGCCGGTGCGGAGGATCTCCTTGCTGCCGGCGACTACGGCCGGGAAATGCTGGGCTTTCCGGAAATGCGGACGTTCTACCAGTCGTTCGGGGAGGTGGCGCTTCCGGACGTGGGCAACGGCTATTTCGTCCACTCGGCGCGCCACGTCCTCGACACGCTCGCGGAGGAAGGCCCCGTCTTCATCCCCTTGGCCGACGACCCCCACGGGATGGTGATCGCTTCGAACGGCGGGGGAATCCGCTACGTCGCCGACTGGGGCGGCGCGATCCACCGTTCCCGCACCGCCTCCGTGGACGACGGGGAGTTCGACCACATCGCCGACGACCTGCCGGAGTTCCTCGACCGTATCCGCAGCTGCGTCGTCCGCTTCGCGGCGACGGCCGCAGTCGGCGACCTGTAGCCACCACCGCCGACCGCGAACCGTCGGTCCGTGTCGCTCCGGTTCCGCCCCCTTGAGTAGCAACCCTGCCGCGGCCGAGGCGGCGACCGTCGGGCGGTGGGGGTGGCGCTCATGGGGTGAGGGGGTGTCAGGCTTGGCGGCTGGGGAACATGGACAGGGCCTGGGAGCGCTGGGCGACGAGGTCGTCGTAGGTGCCGTCGCGCTCGGCCCAGCGG